>DAORDI010000052.1:0-25483 GCA_035345895.1 Leptospiraceae bacterium | reverse complement strand
TGGACAACCAGAAACTCGGCGCCGGCACCAAACTGCCCCACCACGTGGTGGGCCTGATCGGTGTGGCCAACAGCAGCGACGGCGACCTGCGCCCCGGCCTGCCGCTTCAGATGATCGAAGTACACGACCCGATTCGGCTCCTTATTCTGGTGGAACACGATCCCGAGGTGGTGTTGCGTACGATCAAAACGGATACTGCCCTGTACGACTGGTTCGACAAAGACTGGGTGCATCTGGCGGCCATCAATCCGGCCACCAATGAGTTCCACGTATTCAAAAACGGGGCGTTTCGCCCGTACAAGCCGTCGAAGGAGGGTATTGCGCTGGCCGAAAACATCCACGACCTGCTGGAGTCGGCTACCGAGATGGAAACCAACCATATCGTTCACGCCACGAAGGAAAATCTGCCGGTGCATATTCTTTCGGAACGGTAGCGTATCACCTCATCAAAAATTCAAAACATCATGGTAGATTTATTGCAATACCTCGTGCTTATACCGTTGGCCGGCTTTGCGGCCGGCTTGCTCCTGCCGCCTAAAAGGGAATCGGCCATTTACTGGTCTGCAATTGCGACGGTGGGGCTAAACAGCCTGCTTTTTGCGTGGGTATTCGTGTTATGGGCCAAGTCCGGTTTTACCGACCAGCATGCCGACGGGCCGGTGTTGTACAACACCAACACCGCCAATTTTTCCATAAATTTCTTTTTTTCATCCATATCCAGATTTTCTGGAATTTTAGTATTCCATACAACACTGGAAAATTTTACCTGTTTGATTTCTTTTTTTGAGACTTCTGCAGAACGTCCGTCCTCATATTGGATAAGTATCGTTCTCTTCTGCATTCTGGCTTTGACGTTTTCATCAATTTTACCTGATTTAAAGGAGACTGTATCTGGTAAAAGACTGGAAAAAAAAGTGAGGAAAAAAATAAAAACAAACTTCATTATTTTAATATTCCTTCTGGAATAGAAAAATTTACAGTGCTAACAGTTCCATTTAGAGTAATTTTCCTAATTTTTACTGCAGTTCCAATGCCGTCGGAAACCAAAATATTTCCAGAAGAATCTATGGTCATATTCCTTATATAACTGAACTTTGCACTCGTTCCTGTCCCGTCTAATTCTCCTGGAGCATCAGAACCTGCAAGGGTAGTTACGACACCGTCTTGAGTGATTTTTCTGATTTTTGTCTGACCGTCGGAAACAAAAATATTGCCAGAGGAGTCTATAATCATTTGTTCAATAAGCATAAAGCTAGCATTTGTTCCTGATCCGTCGCCACTGCCATGCTTGTCAGAACCTGCAAGAGTAGTTACAACTCCGCCTGAAGTGATTTTCGTAATTTTTGTGCCACCTTCGGAAACAAAAATATTGCCAAAAGAATCTATAATCATATCAATAATAAACCTGAGACTTGCAAGGGTAGTTACAACTCCAATTGAAGTAATTTTCCTAATTTTTTCGAGATTGTCGGAAACCAAAATATTTCCAGAAGAATCTATGGTCATATTCCTTATATAACTGAACTTTGCACTCGTTCCTGTCCCGTCTAAAGCTCCTGGAGCATCAGAACCCGCAAGGGTAGTTACGACACCTCCTTGAGTGATTTTTCTGATTTTTGTTTTATTGTCGGAAACAAAAATATTGCCAATAGTATCCATAACTATTAATGAAACATTAACAAAGCTGGCATTTGCTACTGTCCCGTCCGATGTGCCCGCCGTATCCGCACCTGCAAATACTGAAAACGTTCCAGAAGGACCGATTTTTAGGATTTGCAGATTCGAACAGTGAACAGAATAAAAATTTGATCCAAATTTATTAGCAAGATTATTCAAAGGAAGATTGTAGTCGTATTGAAGGCACAGTTTGTTTGTAGAAATGAATTCAGATTTTCCAGAAGTGGATATTTTTAAAAGAATAGAATCAGTAGTACGCAGTCGATTTATTAGACTAAAAATGTTCCCATTTTCATCAACTGATAGTCCTCTAATCTCATAGGGAATGGAAGTATTACTGATAACAGATTGAATTCTTGCGAATAAGTTATCAGCATTCTTAGGGCTATTTGCCGACTGAAAATTTGGAGAACAGTAGTATGTCGATATAAATAAAAAAAAATATAGAATATACAAGAATTTTCTGACTGCACCAAGAGAGAAAGCTAAATTTGCAATTTTTTTGGAATAGATAGAAATAAATGAAAACATAAAATCTCCTAAAATAAAAATGAGTATGATACTGTATGGAACTGTTCCCTGTTTCCAGAGAGCGATCTGGCTTCTGAAAAAGTTCTGAATTCAGAAATGAAATTCCATCCTTCCTTGTTCTGAAGCAGTCCAGTGACTGGAGGTGATTTTGGCTTCCCTGATATGAAACTGATATCAATCAGATTGTAGATATAGAAGCAGACAAAAACTCCAAGAACTGCATTCATTGTTCCTGCGGCAGAAGAAAGTTTCTTTTTCTGGGAATCAAATGCTGCAGTATCAATCAGATAGGCAGGAACTTGGGCACTTGGCGGAAGAAAATAACTCATATTTCCGACTGGGGGAGAGTAGCTAGAATATGCATTCTGTGCCTGATTGAAATTGAGTCCTGCAATTGCAGTCAGTCCGGCCAGTCCAATGCCTGTATAGAAAATGGTCTTTGCCTTTTTAGATTCGGGTTCCAAATACAGCTGACCAAGTCCTGGAAATGTCAGGGATTTTCCAATCGCTTTTCTTCTTGTGGACTTTGTAATTGCAATGTTTTTCGGTTTGTCTGAATCTGTTTCTGAAATCAGTGCTTCTTTGTTCATTGAATTCAATGTTTCATTATAAAGAGTATTGTTTTCAGGTTCATTATAATCTGAGGTTTTGATGAGGTTCTCTGACTTGGACAGAATTTCCCGAATGGATTTTGCGGACTCCCTTGCGAAAAAGGGTTTGTTCTTTTTCATAGAAAGACTGTATCTGACATTTTGTCTTACTGCAAATGCGCAGAAAAGTTTGACCTGATTGCCGGTATATTTCGGAGCAGTTTTTTCTGCAGATTCAATCTTGGATCTGATTCTGCTTCTGATTTTTTTGAATATGCCATCCTGTTTAGATCCGATTTTCTGTTCAAGTGTTTTGTAAGCAGAGACTGCATTTTTAAAATCAAATGAATGCAAAAGTTCATCTGCTTTGGATTCCTCGTCGAGTGTTTCCTGAATCTCCTTTGGGATTTTTTTTGCAGGCTCTTCTTTATGTTTCAGTTTTTGGGAAGGAACCTTTATAGAAGGATCGAGGCTTGCACGGGTAAGTTCTGAAACAGTATTTTCCAGATCAGAAATATAAAACTCTTTCTCTGTTTCCCGTTCAAGAATAAATCCATTTTCAGAATGACTGTAAAATTTCATATTCAATGTATACTTACCTTCTTTTTCCGTCAGGGCAGGGATGATTTTAGCATCAGGAGTCAGTCTCTCATCGAGATCCTTTTCACAGTTTTTTGCCTGACAGTCCACCTGAACTTCTCTTTTGAATGTTCCCATCATTGTTTTTGCTGAATTTATATCAATTGGAACAAAGTTTCCGCCGGACTGCAGAATTGTATGTGCAGATATATTCTGAATCCGTCTGGACAGTTCCGGTTTTACATCCGGGATAGAATGAATGTAAACTGTCTTTTCCTGCCCTGCCAGCAGAGGCAGACAGGAACAAAGAAAAAGAAGGAGGGAGGTCTTTACTGAAAAAGCCGCCGTTCGACTCCCCTCACTGTAAACGGTCTGCCGGAAATCAACAGTGGAATTCATTATTTTTCCTCAAGCTCGATTCTGGAATCTACATCGTCTCTGGAAAATTCCTTTCTACCCTCAGGTGAAAGAACAATGATTTTATTTCCTTCTTCGATGATCACACCCGGAACTTTTGTACCGTTTTTCAGAATCAGGACTTCTGTGGGCAGATCAAAAATCTGCTCAATTTTTTTACGAAGCTGTTTCTCTCTCTGTTTGTTGAAATCACTGACAATAGATGTTTTATCGGTCGAGTCTTCCAGTTTTTTCTTTTCCAGCTTCAGAAGGTCTTCAAATTCTTTCATTTTTGCCTGCAGATCCTTGTTCTGTATCTCTTCCGCCTTCAGCGGAATTTTTGTTTCTATCGCAGTCTTTCCCTTCTCGTCTGCTGCTGTTTTATCGAGCAGTGCAAGTGCTTTGTTTTTTTCCTCGTCTGAAACTGAGGATTTCCCTTTCAAAGAGATGATTTCTGCGAGTTTCAGAGTTTTATCCAGACCGGATTTAGACAGATACTGACTGATTTCTTTTGGACCGAGAGCAATTTTTTTTCCAGGCTCCAGAACAGTTTCCGAATTTTTCAGATTCTCCTGAACAGAAATAAGGGCTTTGCTGGATTTCTGGATTTCTTCAGGTATCAGTTCGAGTTCAGGAATGGACGGCTGAACAGAAAGACTTCCTTCCAGAAGTTCCACAGAAGAAACTTTCTCTTTTGAAATATTCATAATGAATTTTGTACCGCGGACACCTGCATTGATCACCGGTGTTCTGACTTTGATATTGTCTTCCTGTTTGAGCTTTTTCAGATCAAACAGCCCGCGTCCTAAAGAAAGCAGAAATGTATTTTCTTCCTTGCCGCTTACGATTTTCTTATCAAACTGAAATTCACTCTGTTCATTGATTCTCACCACTGCATCAGGACTGAGCTGGATAAACTGTAAGTCTACATATGATCTTTTTCCCACTGAAAGAATTTTTCCGGGACTTAAGACTGAACCGTTCTGAATTTTTTCCGTCCCGTATTTCACATCTCCGATCAGAAACAGAACCACAGCATTCAGTTCTTTCGGAACCGGCGCAGACTCTACCTTATCCGCAGGCTTTTCCTTGCAGAAAAGAAGAGAGAGTAGGATTGTGAATGTAAGAAGTTTTTTCATTTTTTCTCCTAATGTTTTAAATATAATATTGCAAGCTAATTGTTCTCTATCCGTTTAGTGACAAAAAATACAAAATATCATCTTTCCAGTTTCTGTTCATTTTCCGGAACCGGATTCTTCTCTTTCTTCTCTTCTTTTTTCTGGGAGCCATTCCCATAAAGATAATGCCATGCAGCAAAAGGTGTGACGAATATCTTTGATACATCGTGAATCAGGTATACAGGGAGACGAATCAAAAGTCCGAAGATCCTTTTGGGAGCTGTATAAAAAGGATTGAACAGAAAAAATGTCATTTTATCCTGAGAGGATATTTTGCTGCTTGCAAATTCTCTGTACGGGAATATCCATTCAACGATCCCTGCTTCCAAAAGAAACTTTTCATCATCCTCACCATCAGGGTAGTATAGACCGTGTTGAGTATTGATGATGAGTTCCGGCAGACGGAAATGCAGAAGTCCGTATCCGTTTCTTTCTGGCCCGCTGTGATGCCTGACTGTTCCTTCCAGACCTGCTCTTCCAAAATACCAATCACAGAAACCTTCTGTTTCCTCGAATCTTGTGAAAGTCATGCAGGATGAGAAACAAAGGATCATGAAAATAAATGATAATTTTTTCATATCATTTTTTCCTGTCACTGTGGTTGGTACAGAATTTTTCCGGATGGGCTTTTTTCAGTTCTTCACGGATATCAGCTTCTTTTTCCTTTTCATAAAAAATGAAGTTTACTCTTCTGCAGCATTCATCCGGCGGCGGATTTTTATCTTTCGGCCCCTGTTTTTTCCAGCAGTTCAGACAGGAGAATTCTTTTCCGCAGGAATAGATAAATCCGATCCTGTCGGAATAATCTTTCAGATAATTTTTCACTGCATAGACTCTGGCTTCTGCCAAATTATTGTTCAGTGAAGCTTCGCCTTCAGGACTTACTTGGCCGATGATGGCAAGATTCATATTTGAATGCCTGTCCAAAAACTGCATAAATCCCTTCAGTTGGACTTTTCCTTCCTCAGTCAGTTTAGATTCATTCCATCCAAACAGAGATGTTCCTACGCTCAATTTGATGCTGTCTCCTTCTGCTGATCTCTGTGCAGAACCGGAACTGTGGATATGAATTTCATTGACAAAACTGGGATTGTTGGAAATGTTCTGCTTCTGATTTTGGTTTGAAGAGGAACGGTTGTCTGAAGAATTTTTCCCGCCAGATTTTGTATTTGAACAATTGCAGTATTTGGACTGACATTTCGTGCAATCGGTGACTTCGTTTTCTCTACTCCCTGTCTTTACAATGTTCCATCTGGATTTATTCTTAGACTCTTCAGCTGCGGCAGAGGAAACAGCAAATATTTGACTGTTGAGAATAGACTGTGCCTGCGGTGTTGTCCTGTTTCCGCAGTTTTTTTCTTCAACATAGTTCAGAGCAGATGTGGATACTTTATGAAACAGATCCTTTTTGGGTTCAATGAATTCATTTATCCCTATGTCTGATTCAGCACAGACTGTTTCCTGGAAAAGCTGAAATATCAGTGCTTTTTCCCTCTTATCCATCACCTCAGAATGATCTGTATAAAAACGCAGAAGGCTGATGAATGCTTCTTTATTTCCCCTGTTCTTATCAAAGCTCTGCCGATAAAATTCAGCTCCCTTATTGATGATGAGATTCGTCAGATCAGTGATCAGATTTAAAACATCTGCATTCTGTGTAACTGCCTTCTGGATATTTTTCCTTACATTATTGGAAAAATTCATGGCCGTATGAATATCCAGATTCGGAAGTTTTTTTGTCAATGTGACTGAAATATAGGGAAGATCAATCACTGGCTCAGTTCTATCATTTTCCTTTTTCCCACTATCTTCCTTTGTTTCATTTTCTTTCATTTTCTCTTTGCTTTTGCTGAGCCTCGGACGGTAGAGCAGATCCAGTGTCTTGCTGAAATAAAAATCACCTGTTGAATTTCTTCCTGTCCATTCCCTGCTGTCTGCTGTGCGGATTACTGCAAAGTTCTTTTCTTCGATAATCGGTATCCCTGTTGTATCATTATAATTTACAGGAGCATTTTTATCTTTTGAATCCTTAGGAACATCATAAAGCTGGAATTCCAGTTCCATGATTTTGTCGTCTTTCTGTGCTTCTTTCAGAATATAGGAACCTACAGAGATCAGTACATCCGATATGGCAGAACCGGCAGGCATAGTCTTGCTGATCTGAGGTGTCAGTTCCCTCAGATAATTTGTAAATTTATTATCAAAAACAGAATAATTGTCCATATCAATGACAGTGAGTTTGATTCGGATTGTAGACGCATCCAGTGACGCTGTTGCATAAGCCAGAAGGTCATAAAAGGGCAGGTCGGATTCATTGTTGACTCCTTCATAAAAACCGACAAAATAATCCTTCGGATCTTCTCCATTTCCCAGATCCAGGGTCAGAATGACTGCCACTTCACCGGTATCGCACCAAAATCTGCACATCGGTCTGCTCGAAAAGAACTCCCCGTTATTCGTTCCGATATGCACTTTATTGATGACGATCGCCATCGGATTGCCTTTCTGAATTAGGCTTGCTGTATTTTCGGGATTCTGCTTCATGCAATTTTGGCATTTCTGGCAGTCCGTTGTATCCTGTTTTTTCGGTTTTTCTGCACATTCACTGCAGCCGGAACATTCAGAATATTCTGCTCCCTTCAGCCTGCTGTACCGATCTTCCGTTGTGTTGTAATATTCGGTGCCTGCCTGTAAATCCTTTTCTTTTAAAAGAATATTCAGCTGACCGGAAGTTGTTGTACAATGCACGGTCAGAAAAAGAAAGCAAAGGATGACTGCACTGAATGGATTTTTGAGGGTTTTTTTCCTAGGGAAAAAAAGACGACTTGAAAATCTTGTAAAAGCTTCCTGAAAATCTAGTAGATTATACCTAGCCGCTGCCTGCACTGAGCAAGCGAAGCGTGTCGAAGTGTTCGCTGTTCGCTGTTCGCTGTTCGCTGTTCGCTGTTCATAACCCTGAACACTCTTTTCGAAATAATTTTTTTTGCAAGAATAAATATTATCTGGGCATGAAATTACTTACTATCAAAATTGATAGGATTTGCCTCAATCCAGTTGACCTGCTTTTTTGTAAATACCCAACATTGGGTATTTTTTCATAGTTCGAGTAAAAATGATTATTGTGGATAAATTATTGAATAAGCTTAAACCTGCGAGTTTTTCTGAATTCTCTCATTTGTTCTTTCGAAAAGCAAGACAATTGAGTAAAGGCTAAAAATCACAATGAAGTGAAAAGTAATTTTCTGTTTCCTATCGGGAAAAATGGAGGTCTTCTGTTGCCCTTGGTCGTCGGGCATATCCAAAAAGCTTTTTAAAAACACTCAGTTTTTAGTCGCACTCAAATCCCTGAAAATCAATTACTGCTGGAAAAATTCCCCAAGAACCTTAAACTGTCCTTATGGAACTGAAAAGGGAACTGAATTTTCGCAGAATGAAGTCTCTGGTGAATATCAGTACTTCCCTGAATACAAGTCTGAACATTCATCAGCTGCTTCCAATCATAATGATGCAGGCAAAGGATCTTCTGGAGGCCGAGGCAAGCTCTCTTTTTCTCTTTGATGAGTCTGACAGTCATCTTTACTGTGAGGTTGCTCTTGGAGAGAAGGGCGAGGTGCTGCAGAAATACATCCGTCTGGAACTGGGGGATGGGATTGTCGGCTGGGTAGCCAAAGAAGGAAAGCCGGTACTGATTGAAAATGCCTATGAAGATCCTCGGTTCGATTCCAGCTGGGACAAAAAAACAGGATTTGTAACTACCTCACTGATCTGCGTCCCTCTTTTTCAAAAGAACAGACTGATCGGAACTCTGGAAGTTCTGAACAAGACAAAAGACAGAATCTTTGATTCCTTCGATCTGGAGCTTCTGGGCTATCTGGCAGATATGGCTGCGATTGCCATTGAAAATGCAGCACTGAATGAAAACCTCCGCAAGAGAATCATGGAGCTCTCTCTGATCTACGATTTTGACAGACAGATCAGTGCAAATACGAACATACAGGAACTTGGAGAATGGCTTCTGGACAACTGTCTTCGCGGACTGGAAGCCAAGTCGGGTTCTATTCTTCTATGGAATGATGCGGGAGGATTTCTTTCCGTGCTTCAGTCGAAGGGAATACCTGCAGAATATATAAATTCCATTAAAATATATCCCGGTGAAGGAGTTGCAGGCTGGGTCGCTTTTCACAAGACTCCTCTCCTCATTCAGAACATTGAAACTGATCCGAGATTCCGTTCATCCGAAAGGCTGAACTATGAGAATGCATCACTTATCTCAGTTCCTCTGCTGTACCAGAACAAGCTCATCGGAATTCTGAACATCAACAACAAGACAGACGGATACGCATTTACCAAGAATGATCTTGCACTGGCAGTGACTGTATCGGAAAGACTTGCAATGGCTGTGAGCAGCAGCAGAATTTTTCATGACCTGAATGAATCTGCTCAGGAAAATCTGAGGGCGAGAAGGCTGATGGAAAAAATCATTCCATCCGTGATTCCGACCGTCCCTGGACTGAGACTTTCCGTCAATTATCATCCCTACAAGGACATAGGCGGAGATTTTTTTAATTTTTTTCCTATGGATGAAACGCATTTTGGAATCCTTCTTGCCGATGTTTCCGGTCACGGCCTTTCAAGTGCTCTTCTTTCCGTGATGGTAAATACAATGATCCAGACATTTGAAAAAACTGTACTGAAAAGTCCTTCCAGTTTTCTCATTCAGCTGAACAATTCTCTGGCAGGTAAAATGGGAGGCTATTTTTTAACTGCATTTTACTGCGTGATTGATCTTGAGAAGGGAGAGATTTCCTATGCAAAGGGCGGTCATCCAAGTCCCGTACTTTACAGAGATATGGAAAGAAAATCAATGTATCTCAATTCTGCAGGAAAAATCATCGGAATCATTCCTAATGTTCTGTACGAAGAAAGGAGAATATCCTTTCAGAAAAATGATGTGCTGATTGTATTCACAGACGGGATAGTGGAAACAGTCAATGACAGGACAGGCAAGACATACGGAGCCGACAGGCTTTCAGAACTCCTGAATGAATCAGGAATTCCTGTATTCTCTGAACTGAATCAGAGAATCATAGAAGATGCTTTTGGTTACACTGATACCAGGCAGTTTTCTGACGATGTGACTCTCATTACAGTCAAAAGGGAGTAGGTTTCTGAGCAGGATCAAAAGGTAAAAGTCTGATTCTCGGTTCCGGATAATTTCAGTTTAATCTATCATTATTTTTTGAATATTTTATACTGATTTTTTTACTGAGCAGCCTCTGCAGGACATTGGTCTCTGCATATCTATCCTCCAAAGTCTTTCATCTTTAAAATAAAAAATCAGGAAATACGAATTTTCTGCGTCCTCTGCCAAAAAAAATACAGGTAGTTCAGGAGGATTTAATGAATTACAGCGAAGAACAGAGGCAGGTCATCTTTGAAGATTCAGACAGGGTTCAGGTTGTGGCAGGTGCAGGGTCAGGAAAAACATTCACAATGGTCAGCCTGATCTGCAGACTCCTGGAAGAGGGAAGAGAAAAACCTTCTGAAATACTTGTGATCACATTTTCCAGGAAGGCTGCAGAAGAGATATCGGAAAGAATAGAGCGACGTGTCGGAAAGACTGACGTGAGAGTGCATACATTTCATGCTTACTGTCTTCAGGTCATTCGAAAGTTTCATCCTGAGTACAGCCGGAATCTTCCAGAAATCATTTCGGATGCGGAGAGGGACAGTTTTATGAAGAATTTTTTTCATTCCCACAGATTCAGAGTGGGGGGAATCCCTTTTGAATTTCTGCTCAGTGAACAGGACAGGATACTGGAGAAATATTTTCCTGACCTGGATTCACTTCTCAGGGTGAGTTTTTCAGAGTATAAGATTCAGAATGCCCGACTGGAATTTTCAGATCTTGTAAAGATTTTTCTGGATGGGCTGTCTTTGAAGGAAGACTGGGCAATGAATGCAGCTTCTGAAATCAGGAGAGTCATTGTAGATGAATTTCAGGATACAGATCCTGAACAGATGGAATGGCTGAGACTTCTGAATCCTGAAAAGCTCACTGTGGTCGGAGACGACTGGCAGGCCATTTACGGTTTCCGAGGGGCGAGCACAAAGCCCTTTCTGGAATTTTCGAAGGTCTTTTCTCCCTGCAGGGTTCTTTTTCTTTCAAACAACTACAGATCGCTTTCAGATATCATCAGAACATCTGCTCTACCTATTTCCATGAACAGAAACAATATTCAGAAGAGTGCTGTTCCTGTCCGGGAAGGAACTGGAACAGTTCAGAAGTATTTTATAAGGGAAGAGACTGACTGGAATCTTCTGAAAGAACATATGAATGGAAAAGAATTCAGAGTTTTGTGCAGAACAAATTTCAGAAAGAAGACACTGAGTAAATACGGTTTTGCCGAAGATGCTCTACTGACGGTACATGCATCCAAGGGTCTGGAGTTCCATTCAGTAGTGCTGGATCTGACGTCGGGCTGGTCGAGTGATTCGGAAATTTCAGAGGAACAGAAGGAAGAAGAAAGGAGAATTCTGTATGTTGCATTGAGCCGGGCAAAGGATGAACTGATTATAGCCGGAAAATACAGACCGGATAAAAAAGAAAAAAAGTTTCTGGAAACAGAATTCTTTCAGTATTTTAAAGGACTGGATGAACTTCGGTTATTTCCTGATGCTTAAAAGAGAGTGCATTCTGAAATCCCTGATGATTTCATTTGCCCTGGACTGTATCTTGTCGAGAGCCCATTTATAGGAAATATCCGAATAAATGACTCTCAGATTTTCAGGTTCGTTTTCTGAAAATTTCAGAACCAGTTTTGAAAACAGGTCTTCCTCGGAAAATCGGGAAAGGCTTTTTACAATATTGGAAAGGGCAATGCATCCGTCCTTTACGATATCCTGAATATGCTTTTCTATGATTTTCTGATCAATATTTTCAGTATGTATCAGTTTTATGTGATCCTGAATTCTCGGGGGAAGAACCCCCTGACGTCTGTAGCCGATTCTTTCGAGAAACACTGTCTGTTCCTGAAGCTCTTTCATTTCAGGAGTACCCTTGAATATTTTTTCGAGGACGGGGATTTCCATTTCCACAAACCCTGAGACAGCACCGAAAAAATGCTGAATCTCTTTTTTGGCTGAGGGGTGGAACAGTATGCCGGGATATTTCAGCATAGATTTCTGCTGCTCTTCAATCAGTCTGTCGATGGGACTTTCTTCGAGAATTTTTCTTTTTTCCTTTCTGGCAAGATAGGCCTTTTTCATTTCCCTGATATGCTGCATCTCTGCAAAAAAGAACTCTTCCAGATTTCCTCTGTGCTTCAGTACCTGAGTATATCTTTCTTCGAAGGGGAGAATTTTGAAAATTTCCGGGCTTTCCTTGGACATAGAATAGTATTCAGATCTTATCTTCTGAAGTATTCTGTGTTTTTCTTCCTTGGAAAGGGACATCAGTACAGATCCCTGCTCAGCCATTTTTCAATATAAGTTCTGAGAGAACTGACTTCACTGTAAGTAAATTCTGCCGACTGTTTTGCATCTTCGAATGCTCTTTTCTGAGAAGGATTCATTGCCTTGGTATGCACTTCACCGGAAAAAGATTTGAGTTTTTCTCTAATTTCGAGGAAAATCTCTTCCATATTCTTCAGAATGGTATAAAACATATTCTGCATTTCATTGGAAAGAATATATTCCATCTGCAGTTTTTCGTCTTTCAGTGAATTGATTTTTTCCTTTTTTGTCTTCGAATAGCCTATGGAATATGTTGCTGCGGGTCTGGGATATGTAGTGATTTCCTTGAATCTGTTTATGATATTTTCATAGAGAACATATACCTTTTCATCGCATTTTCTTTCCAGTTCCAGAATTCCGTTTTTTGATTTTGACGTTTCCTGAGCAGCCTCGAAGATTCGGCTGACCTTTACGTTGATCAGAATTCCTTTCAGACGTTCCCTGTTTTTTTCCAGAGGCTTGAACATATTCTGTATGAAGGCTCTTTCCTCTATTCTGTTTTCGGGAAGCTTGCCCGCCTCTGCATTTACCTTCACTTCCTCAATTCTTGGAGAAGAGTCGATGTCCAGATCGTATTCGTCGAAATTTGAATCTCCGGTGCTCATACTGTTTCCTTCCTGTTCAAAATTTGGGATACTCTTTCCAATGTCTCTCTTTTGTCCAGTTCTGCCTTTCCGAATCCGTACACTGCTCCAAGCTTTACTGCTTCTTTCTGGTATTCCGGATAATTAGAAACAAGCATTACCGGTATACAGGAAAATTCGGGATTCTTCTTCATTTCCATAATGAGTTCTGTTCCGTCAGTATAATCAATATCGAGTTTTCTGTTCACTATCAGAAGATCCGGTTTTTCCTCTTTCAGAATCTGCAGGGCTTCTTCTCTGGAGTCTATTCTTTTTATGCTGCATTCAAAATTTCTTTCGAAGAATGACTTGATTGAACTGTGATCGGGATTGCACTGTCCGACGCTGAAAATTTTCTTCATACTTTCACCTATACAAGTTTGACTGTTTTTCTGATCTTTCTGATTTCTCTTCCGGTATCTCTGCTGATATTTTCCGATGTTTCAGACAGTCCGTTTCTGTCGGCATATTGAATCAGTTTTTCCATAGTATTGTTGATTGTGAGAATTCTTTCACAGATTTTTCTGGCGATTGAGATTGCCACCTCAGGGGAATGATGCAGGAATGAATCCAGTTTTTCCGCAGGGATCTGAATCATTCTGCAGTCTGTTCTGGCTCTGACGGTTGCATTCGGCAGTGTTTTTCTCAGAACGGATACATCTCCCATATAATAGCCGGGTTCGGATTCTATTGCAAGTAACTGACTGTTTTTGATAATTTCCACTTCCCCTTCCAGAAGAATGTAAAGATGACTCAGTGGCTGATTCTGTACAATGATTTCAAGACCTGCGGGAATCTCGGCCTCCAGGCTGGACAGTGATGAGAGATTCAGATCACTGGCCGTTCTTCTGTTTCTGTCCTGCTTTTCTTCAAGGACTGCGTTCAATAAGGCATCATTCAGAAATGTATTTCCCAAATTGGATATTTTTCTGTTCAGTTCTGCCAGACGTCCGGCAAGTTTTGCGGCCATGGAAATGGCAACTTCCGGACTGTGGCGGAGAAAACTCTCTGCTTCATTTCTTTCAATACGGATCATTGTGCAGGGAGTTTCAGTCACTACCGAAGCAGTGTATTCAGTATTCATCAAAAATGAAATTTCACCGAGGTATTCACCTCTTTTCTGAACAGAACCTATCAGCTTTCCGTTTCGGATTACATTTGCCTTGCCTTCCATCAGTATATACATCTGATTTGCCGGATCCCCCTGCGCGAGGAGAACTTCCTTTGCGGGAAAACCTTTGTGCATGGATTTTAGTTTGGACCACTCTGTTTCTCTGCTCAAAACTTCCTCTCAAGAAAACTAAACCTTCAGCACAAGGATTTGCAAGAATTTTATTTTTCCTCTTTCTGCCTTTTACTTTTTCCAAGTCTTTTGATTCAAAAATAAAAAAATTTATGAGCTCAGTGTTTCGTCATATCTTAACAGAGATGACATTTTGGGCATATTCCGAAAATTGGTTTTAGGCTGAGGAAATGACATTTATTCTTTAACCCCTGTTCTGCTCAATTGCTGAGGAAAAAAGTGAATTTCAATGAAAAGGTTTTGAATTTTTTCAAGCCGCCGGAATTTCCGGAAAATGCTGAAAAAAACAGAAAGGCGTATGTTCTGAATACGGCTGTGCTGTCAGGATTAGTCCTTGTGTTTTTTCTGATGGGAGCAAATCTGCTCAGATCGGGAACGAATCTGAAAGGAGTCTATCTTCAGTCTTCTGCACTGATTTTATTTCTCGTCACACGGTATTTTCTCTTCAGAGGGGCCGTTGTTTTCAGCGGGTTCCTTTTCCTGTTCTCCGGATTTTCGATTCTTACACTTTCTATGATGACTTTCGGAACGGTCAGGGCACCTGCATTTGGAATCTACCTCTTTCTGATAGTGATTTCCGGTCTGGTTTTCAGTTTTGCAGGAATGTTTTTTTCTGTCGCAGGCAGTTCCCTCATCGCTGCTGCACTGATATGGGCTGAACAGTCAGGGCTTCTGCCTCAGGCAGATTTCAAAGTGGGAATGACTCAGTGGGTTACGTCAACAGTTCTTTTTTCCGTCACAGGATGGCTCACATACAGCACTTATGCAATGCTCAAGAGTCTCCTCGCCAAGACTGAAAAGGAAATTGTAGAAAGAAAAAAAACAGAACTTCTCCTTTTTTCTGAAAGAAGGAGACTTTCTGCCGTTCTGGAAGGAACGAATGCAGGAAGCTGGGAATGGTATGTACAGACAGGAGAGACTGTATTCAATGAAAGATGGGCTGAAATCATCGGTTATTCATTGGCAGAAATTTCTCCTGTCAGTGTGGATACATGGATACAGTTTGTTCATCCTGAGGATTATCAGAAGTCCAATGGACTTCTGCAGAGGCATTTCAGAAAAGAAACCGATTTCTATGAATGTGAAGTCCGAATGAGACACAGGAACGGACAGTGGGTCTGGGTCTTTGACAGGGGAAAAGTTGCTGAATGGACATCGGACGGAAAGCCGTATCTGATGTCCGGAACTCATCAGGAAATTACTGAGAGAAAGAATTCCGAGGAGAAAATAAGACTTCTTCTTTCTGAAAAGGAGATTCTTCTCAAGGAAGTGCACCACAGAATCAAGAACAATATGAACATAGTGAGAGGAATGCTTGAACTTCAGGCAGAGTCTTCTGAATCTGATGAGGTATCCGGCGCTCTGAAATCGGCTGCCGGAAGGATGGACAGCATGTCTGTACTTTACGACAGACTTTACAGAGCAGAGTCTCACAGATCGGTATCAGTCAGGGAATACATATCGAGGCTTGCTGATGACCTCTCTTCCGTTTATCCTCTTAAAGCCGGTCTTTCCATAGAAACGGATATCATGGAGTTTTCATTAGATTCTAATGAAGCATCCTCGCTGGGAATTCTGATTAATGAACTGATTACGAATTCAGTAAAATATGCTTTCACTGAAAAAGAAAGCGGGCATATCCGGATTAAAATTGAAAAAAGAAACGGTGAGATTTCTCTGCATTATTCCGATGACGGCGGCGGAATTGGAGAGCAGACTTCAAGGAATTCAGGTTTTGGATTTGAACTGATCAGAATGCTTTCAATGCAGCTGAAAGGAAAGTTCAGAGTGGAAAACAGCGGCGGAATGAATTTTTATCTCAATTTTTCAGAAAGAACTCACAATAATTGATTGACTGAAAGATTTGCCGACTTTCTTCTAAAACTGCAGATTGCCGAGAGTGGTGTACTGCATATAAAAAGATTCATTAAAAAAAAACAAAATATCATAAAGGAAAGAGGAACGCAAGATGACCGTCAAAACAGGGGAAACAAGAGAAAGGATACTGGATACTGCAGGAAAAATGTTTTATGAGCAGGGATATCAGGCAGTCGGAATTGATACGATAATCCGTGAAACCGGAATTGCGAAAATGACCCTATACAATCATTTTTCTTCCAAATCGGAGCTGATTGTCGCTTATTTGGAACGGACCGGGAATGAATTTTTGAAATGGCTGGACGAGGGACTTTCCGGCAAAGGAAAGGCGGAGGACAGGATCATAGATGTTTTTCAATCCTTGGAAAAAATGGCTTCAGCACCTTCCTGCAAAGGGTGTCCGTTCATACTTGCGGCATCGGAGTTTCCCGATCTGAAAAGTCCCGAACATGCTGTTTCCAGAAAGCACAAGGATGAGGTATATAAAAGACTTCTCAAGATAGCAAAGGAAACAAAGGCAGGGAGCCCGGAAATGCTCGCATCTCACCTTCTCCTGCTGATGGACGGAATATTTGCTTCCGTAAGAATGTTTGGGACTAAGAATCATTCTTCCTCTGTGACTAACGCATGCAGATCTTTGCTGAAATGTTATCAGAAAAAAGACATATCTTCCTGAAAAATATTCTCTAAAAAAAAACCTGATACAGTTTTTTAGTTGCGGTATTCTGTATTTCTGATTTTCTGTTGTGAGGATTTTATGGATGAAACAAGAAAAAAGGTACTGATTATCATCAGTTCAGGGTGTACTGCAGCCGGTTTTTTGTGGTCTCTTCTTTACTTTATTCTGGGATTGAAACTTCCGGCTCTTCCGCCTATTCTTTTTTCGCTTGGAGTCGGTTCTGCACTGATTGTCTATTTTTCCACCGGAAAGATCAATTTACTCCTTCATTCGCAGCTTTTTATGATTCTGATCATACCTGCAGTTCTTCAATGGTCGCTAGGAGGATTTCATAAATCAGGCGTTGTCATCCTATGGTCGTCTCTTGCTCCTTTCGGATCTCTGATTTTTCAGCCTGCCAGAAAAAGCATTGTCTGGGTCCTAATGTTTTTCAGTGTTCTTGCGGTATCCTTCTATTATGATTCCGATCTGCAGAAATTTTTTCCCTATTCAGAAATCACTCCGTCTGTAAACCTTTTATTCTATGGAATGAATATTATCTGTACACTGATTGTATCCTTTGCTGCTGTGTATTATTTTTCCAGCTCCTTGAGCGGAGAAAAAAACAGGCAGGAGGATTATCTGAAAGAACTGAGCAAGGATGTCGATTCGATGCTTCATTATATCGAACTGCTGTCTGCGGGAAATATCGGTGAAAAGATGGACGAGTCTTCCTTTGATCCCATCATACTCAAGCTGAAAAAGGGCTACAATACTTCCATTGATCTGTTTCGAAACATAGTCTCTGATCTTAAGACTAATTCTGAAAACTTTTTAAGCTCTGCAGAAAATATCCGCAGATCGCTGGACGGGATACAGGATAAAATTTCTGACAACTCTCAGTCTCTTGTGTATCTGGAAAGTGATTTCGGAAAAATCAGGGCTGATGTTAAAAGCATCTCCCTGGCAATCAGGGAGAGTGTTTCCTCTTCTGAAAACAATCTGGACTATGCCAGAAAGAGCACTCTTGTCATTAAAGAGACAGTAAAGAAACTGGAGGAGATTTCCTTTTCAGTAAAGGAGACTAATGAGCAGATTTCCAATCTTGAGAAAAATGCAAAGGAAATAGATGAGATTCTCACTGGAATAGACGAGATTTCCGACAGCACAAATCTCCTCTCTCTGAACGCATCCATTGAGGCGGCAAGGGCAGGTGAGCATGGCAGGGGTTTTGCAATTGTAGCCTCAGAGATTGGGAAACTGACTGCACGGACCTCCGATTCCACTAAGAAAATCAATGAAAAAGTGAAAGAAATTAAAAAAGGAATTCACAGTTCTTCACTGAAATTTGCCGCTACAAGCAGTCTTGCATCCGAAGGAATGAAAATGACTTCAGAACTGAACGGGGTGACCGGAAGGATTATGAATCTTTCCGAAGAACTTCAGACTGCCATGCAGAAGATGACGGAAAAAGGAATAGAACAGACAATGCATATTGATTCAGTCTGGAAGGATATGGAAAAGCTGCTTTCCAATCTGAAGGAATTTATGACAGACACACTGCTTCTGACCGAATATTCCGCAAAAATCCAGAAGCATGCGGATGATCTGCAGGCTTCAGTCGGAAGACTTCATGTATGATCCGGGAATACATTTCCGTAATATTCCTTTTTGTTCCCTGTGCAGTTTTCTGTACAGGAGTCTTTTTTTCAGGAAATCCTGAATTATATCATAAAATATTTTTTTCTGTTGAATCTGTCATTATATTAATCCTGGGCACTGCCGGAACTGCTGCCGGGGTGCTTGACTGGAATTATCACAGAAAAATACTCGGGATGAAAATTTCAAGCAAGGAACGGAATGCGGAGGCGGCGGCTCTCGGGCTTGGAGGCATTCCTCTCTCTTTTCTTCTTGCAGCAGCAATGCACAGTACTGAACCGAAAAACTGGCTCCTGCCGATTATTTCTGTTCTTGTTTTTACTGCCGTTCTTGTCTCGTATGATGAATTTGTATTTCACAGGAAAAGGTGTTCTCTGAAGGAGACAGTATATCATCGGGTCCTTGTATTCGGAAATGCAGGAGCTTTTCTGGCCTGGTTTCATCTGATTTTCGGCAGATGAAATGTTCAGAACTTCTGAAAAAAGCAGAGAATCATTTTTTTCTGCATTCCGAAATAATGAACATAGATTACTCTCTCAGAATTTTCAGCACAGGAGCTTTCTGGATGCACTGCAGACTGAATGAGATGGATTCGAAAAGAATAGAGGGATTTCCCAAGAATACTGATTTTGCTTTTTGGGGAGTCTTTAAATATCTGACTGCAGTGATCTTATCTTCAGTCACAGCCTTTATTCTTTTCGGTCTTTCTGTATCGGCCGTCCCTGCTGCGATTTTCATTTTTTACCTGACTGAGATGTTTTTCCTGTTTCTTTTTCCGCTCCTGATTGACGGGTGCAGAAATCCTTTCAGGGAAAATCTCAGAATGCTGAAAAAGACAGGTTTTTTCCGGTCTTATTTCTGTCTTCTGACAATAGCTATTTATATGATTTCCGGAATTTTCAGTCTTTCCGATCCATCCAGAAGATGGAAGATCGGATGCATAGCAGTCCTCGTCTGGTACTCTGAAATTAAGCAGTCAAGGCAGACTGATCAGTTTTTTTTATGTTAGTCAAAAAAGCAGTCCTGCAGAATTAGTCCATATCAGTATGTTAAATTCTGTTCTGTACTTTAATCTGCTCACATTTCTTTTTATTTCCGTCAACAGCTGCAATCTGTCCTCAAAAAAAGAAGATGCTGTTCCTGCAAATTTTGACACTTACTGGGACGAAACGGCGGAGTTTATTTCCGGAATTCAGCCTGCAGAGAAAAGCAGGTATTTCGGTCTTTCATCCAAGCCTGTCTTCAAGGCACATCAGAAAAGCATGGAGTCCTACTGGAAAAATATACAGAAGAATTATCTGGATAAATTTGTTCCATGGAAAGAAAAGAATCTTAAAGTAGAAAGACCTTATAATATGTCTGTCTATCCGCTCAGCGGAGCTGATTTTATCAATTTTTACAGTCTGTATCCTCAGTCTCCCCGTTATGTGATGATCAGTCTTCAGGATCAGGGCTTTATTGAAGATCCTCTGAAACTGAACGACTCTGATCTGAAAGCCGGTCTGGACAGTATTTCCAGTCTTGCATTTGAAATGGCTTATTATAATTATTTTACAAGCAAAAGACTTTCCAAGGAAGCAAAAGCCAGCAGGCACATTTTCGGACTGACTCCTACTATTCTGATGTTTGCAAAAAGACTGGGCTTTACAATAGTGAGTTATGACAGGATTCATCTCGATGAAAACGGTTCTGTTGCAGAAGGCAGCAATGCCTCTGACAGGATTCCAGGCATACGGATCAGATGCTTTCAGAAAGGAGATTCTGTTCTGCGGGATATTTTATATTTAAAAATATTTCTAAAAAAAGACTCTCATCTTCCTGTGACACCGGAGGGAAGGTTCTTCAATTCACTGAAAAACATCAATCTTACTCTGAAATCAGCGATTTATGTGCTTCAGACTGCCGAGTATGAGCCTTTTTCCAGGCTTATTGCGGAAAGGGCAGAGACAGTATTTGAGGACGATTCAGGAGTTGCCGTAAAATTTTTCAATACCCCGGAATGGGAAAGGAAAGTTTTCGGTTATTACAAAGGAAGAATCAGAGTGAAGGATACTCCTGATGTTCCTTCACAGAAAGAGCTGATTGAAGATTTTTCCAAAAAACCGGGTGAACTTCCGTTTCCTTTCGGATACGGAATCCTTCAGGGAGTCGGAAGATCAAATTTTGTATTTATGCAGAAAAAGAAAAATAATTAATCTTACTCTTTTTCCTTTGTCCTGAAAAAGCGGATTTTTGAATTGAGTTCATCTGCAATCTTAAAAAGGCTCAATGAATTGTCCGCTATCGTACTCGAATTCTCCAGGTTGGAATGAGCAATTTCGTGGATCATTTTGATTCCTTTGGAAATTTCTTCGAAGGCTCTTTCATCATCCTTTACGGTCAGTTTGATCTCTTCCGCCTTGGACATCACATTGCCTGCTTCTCTTTCCACATTCTCTTTCATCAGCACCTGTTTTCCGATCAGATCATTCATATTCGTCATCAGATCCACAATTGCGCTGACACCTTCAAGAGTCCCTGAATTGTTTTTCATCATTTCGGACACACTCAGTTTTCCTTTCTCCACTTCTTTCCTGCTTCTGCGGATGATGACATCAATTTCTTTCAGACTGGCTGCTGTTTCATCTGCCAGCTTGGATATTTCATATGCCACAACTGCAAATCCAAGGCCCGCCTTTCCGGCTCTCGCCGCTTCTATGGATGCATTTAATGCAAGCAGGTTTATCTTCTCCGAGATCTCAGATATCAGTCCAAGAATCTTAGTCATATCATTTGAACCCTGAACGATTGAATCCATTCCTGAATTGAGAACAACTAGAGATGCTTCTCCTGATTTAGTATCCTGATAAATTCTTCCGGTGCTCTGCAGAGAATATCTCACGACCCGTTCGGTTTCTGTTATGATTCCTGCCAGCTGTCGGAAGCTGCCTGCAAGTGAATTCAGATCATCCGACTGATTTTCTGCATTCCGCGTGACTACTGAAACATTTTTCGAAAGGCTCTGAACGGAACTGCTGATTTCCTCAAGTGCCGCCACCTGGCTGTGCATATTGTCTGAGAAATTTCTGGTGGCCTTGGACATTGTATCCGCAGAATTTTTCAGATGTCTGCTGCTCTGCGAAACAGAATCGATCACTGTGATAAGCTTGTCATTCAGTCGGTTGAATGTTTTTCCGAGAAGTCCGATTTCATCTGAACTGGTAGATTCCATTTTTCTGTAAAGTCTTCCTTCCGACATGTCTCTCGTGAGGCTGGAAAGCTGTCTTACCGGCCGGGTCACGCTTAATGCTGCTTTCATGAATACTGCTGCGGCTGTAATTACAGACAGGATGCAGATAATCAGTGTTCCGGAGGCAATGATGAAAATAGGCCGGATCATGCTTTCCCTGGGAACTTCGTAGACAACGTTCCATTCTGCACTTTTCAGAGGAACCTTGACAACGTCCATCAGTCCTCTTTCATCGGTGTATTCCAATATATCTCTTTTTTGATCATTATTCATTATAATTCCGGCAGTTTCAGGAGGATAAAATTCCGAGATATTCCTGTTCAGCATTGCATTCACGGAACTGATCTTGATGACTCCCTGTCTGTCAGCCAGATGAATCCTGTCTGAAATTTCTGAATCGACTGCAGTGAATTCCTTTCTGACATGACTGAAGTCCATGACGACTCCTGCCGCTCCGAGCGGATTGGAAAGATCTCCCATCACTGCATTTACGAAAAGACTCGTCCTTCCGTCCGCTGTGTTTGTATCTATATTCAGACTTGCTTTTTTCCCCTGTGAAAGAGTTCTGAAAAACCACTGATGCGTGGGAGAATTTGTCAGCTTGACTGCCGCATCGTCTTTTTTTCCCGTTCTGTAATAATTCAGAGTCAGTCTGTTTGCGGCAAATGTGCCTGTGTAGTCCGAATAGCTGAGAATATTGTTCAGCTTTCGAAGTGCCTGACCTTTCATGAACTCATTCTGTTCAAGGCCACGAAACCAGTCCTGAATCAGAGGATCATCGGAAATGTCTATAGCTGTTTCCAGGGCTCTCGAAAGCTTGGCTTCAATTTTTTCCGCTTTCAGGAGTGCGATGTTTTTCAGATCTTCTGTCTTAAGTTTGCGTATGATGACGCTTCTTGCCAGAAAGTAGCTGACACTTCCTGTCGCTGCAACTGCGGTCAGAAGAAGAATGACAGCCAGACCGATAAACTTTCCGGACACAGTCTCAAGTGCATTTCTGATTTTTTTTACTGTTTTTCCGAAGATCATTCTTTTTCCCTGCTGAAATACAAAATTCCTATGCCTGAAAAGTCAAACGTAAAAACTGTCATTCTCTACCTATCAATTTATTCTTTTCTTTTTTTATTGATTCTGAAATGCTGTCTGTATGTTCGCAATGAGAAAACGGAGATTCTTTATTTCTGGAAAGAAAATCAAGTTTCTTGCATTTCTCTGTCTCTTCTCATTTTTAAGTTTTACAGACAATGGACTCAAGAGCATCGGGGGGTCTTCTTCGGCGCTTAAACCTATGATCCGTCTCTCGTCTGTTCCAGTCCACAGACAGTCCTCGGAATTACTGGAGAACACATCTGTAACTTCCGAGTCGTTTCTTTCCGAAGAAACCGAAGACGATTTCGAAATTATTGCTTTTTTTCTTTCAGAGAATATTTCTTATTCCATTCTTCCGTCCTCCATGCGGTATGCAAGGGGCGGGATGGAATATCAGAAAATATCTCTTCATTATACTTATACCGATCTTCCGCCTCCTGCAAAAGTCTGATTTTCAAGACTAAAGGAGGATAAAATTGCTAAAATTTCTGAAATTTATTATATTCGCAGAACTGTTCTGTTCTGCAGGAACGGCTCTGTATCTTATGACCCTTCCGAATCCGGATGCTGTTTCCATCATTGGGCTTGGCCTTCTGTCCATCCTGGGTCTGCCTATTTATTTTTCATCCGGGATATTTGAGGACAAGGGCAGACCTTCGAGGCATATCGGCTTCATACTTTTTTTTGCAGGCCAGTTCGTGTGTCTCATCTCAGGGAAATCCATCTGGCTTCCAGTATTTTGGGAGCTTTCTTCAATAGGATGTCTTTTCTTTTACCCTGATGAGAATCTTCTGAAAAAATCATCGAAGAGTGCTTCTGCCTTTCTGCTCTCAAGCGGTCTGTCGATGTTTTTTATCTCTCTCTGGATTTTTCTGCCTGATTCCAATTTTGGCAGAACCAGTCTGCTGATAGGACTTCTCATAAAGGCTGCATTCAGCGGTTTTCATGTCTGGTATCCGATTGCTCATGAAGGTGCTCCATATTATGCATCCGCAAGCATATCAGGGATAATGATGAATCTGCCTATGCTGATGATTGTCAAGTTTCTATATGCAGACCTGCATACAATGAATGTCACTACTCTGATCATGATTCTGTGCGGTCTGGGAATTTTTATTTCCGGCCTAAGTTCTTATTTTGCAAAGGATATAAGGAAATCTCTTGCATACAGTACAATTGAAAATTCCAACTTTATGATACTTGCACTGGTCGGTGCTTCCATCTGGGGAATGGAACTGAAAAACAAGGAGATAGGGGACAGTTTTCTTTTTCTCTTTTATTTCGGTCTTTTTCATCATTCCATTTCCAAAACCTTTCAGTTCCTGTATGCAGGAGCAATGACTGAGAAGGCAGGATCGACGAAAATCGATGATCTGAAAGGAATCGGCAGAACGATCGGTATCAGTCCCATTCTTTCCGGAATTGGAGCATTCAGCTTTGCCCTTGTTCCGGGGACCACAGGTTTTTTTCTTGAGTCAAGTTTCCTTTATCTCAATTCAAAGATATTCGATACCAGCAGCCAGAATGCGAGTGTCTATCTCCTGGTTCTTTTTCTGAGTCTTACCGGCCTTGCAATGGGAAGCGCATTTCATCTCAAGTTTTACCTGTCCACTGCTCTTTCCACAAGGAAGGCTGACAGCTTTCTCCCTACTTCTGAATCAGAGTCTGCTTCCCTGAGAAAGGTTTTCTGGTACCTGGGAATCCTTATCTTTTCAGTTCCTGTCTTTGCTGGACCGGTCGCAGTGACTCTGTACAAGCTGAATCTGATGAAGAACTGGCTCTACACTCTGTCAGCTGTCAGTCTGATTGTAATGATAGTATCATTTTTGATATATAGATTTCATCTTTATCATACTGTCAGCAAAAGACAGATCTGGGACTGCGGAAGCAATCATTCAGGAACGGAAGTGTCCATTCCCGGTTCAGTTTTTTCGGACCCTGTGTATTTTTCGGTAGGAAGGTATTTCACTTCGGAAGAAGGCGAGCCTTATATGGAAAAATATATGCAGAAGTATCTCGGAAGATTTCTGAATCTCGGAAGATACTGGATTGCCAGGGTGGAATCCGGCGATGTTTCGCAGTACATTCTTGTTTCGAGTGTCACTTTTCTATTTTCAATATTTCTGATTTTCATCTTCAGAAACTACTTTTTATAGGACATTATATGGATTACATACGATATATCCCGTTATTGCTGTTTTTTACTCTTTTCCCTGTTCTGATTCCCGGAATGGTCAAGAAAGTCAGAGCAAGGTGTCAGGGGAGAAAAGGTCCTGTCATCCTTCAGCCCTGGTATGATATCAGGAGGATGATGAAAAAAACTCCCGTGGACGGACCCAACTCAGGAATCTTTGCAGAGGTGGCACCTCTTGTGTCATTTCTGGCCGCACTTACGGCATGGTCGATTCCTGTCTTTGAGTGGACATCCTTCATACTGATTCCTTTTTTTCTTGTGCTGCAGAGAATTACTCTTCTGGCATTTGCTATGGAAACAGGTACATCCTTCGGAGGTCTGGGAAGTTCTAGAGAAGTGATTAGCCGCTTACTCGAAGATTTCATCAGTGAGGGCAGCGTCCGC
>DAORDI010000051.1:0-25670 GCA_035345895.1 Leptospiraceae bacterium | reverse complement strand
GAGCCCGAGTACATTGCTGAGACTGCTGTATTTCTGAACGCAGAAAGAGCATCCGAAATATTCGAAAAGCTGGAAAAAAGAAAGCTGAATCAGATACTGGAATATCTGGAAATGAAGAAACCGATGAAAGTTCTGGACATACTTCACCATATTGCACCCGAAAAAATAAGACAGCTGCAGGTCAGACTGAACAGGGATATGTATGAAGATCATCCTCTTTCTGAAACAAGGAAGAAGGTTTTTGACATTTTTTTTTTATGATTCCAGGAATGAAGTAATTTCTTTTCCGACATCCTGCCATCCGTTCCTGAAGAAATGGTTCTCTGCAGTCTGAATGACCCTTTTCCGAATTCCAAAACGCTCCACAGCATCAATACTGTCATTCATCGGATACCAGATGTCCTGCTTTGGAAGAAACAGAACTGTCCTGTCAGAAGACTGCTTCATATACTGGTGAAATTTTCTGGAAGGAATGAATACATTTTCAAGGAATGTGCCAAGATCCGCATATATTTCCCCGGACGCTGAAGCCCAGGCATTCAGTTTTTCCTTCAGACCTTCATTGTCCCAGACATTTTCATCCAGCCACCGGTTCGTACCGAGAACTTCTCTTATCCTTACATTTTTAATTTTAAGTGAATTTATAAATTCATTTATGTTTGAATTCTGATACAGAAAGTGAAGAGATTCTGCAGTGTCAAGAATCGGAGAAAGAAGAAATATACCGGATATTTCATATTCCGGGTACTGCGAAAAGAATTTCAGAATACCTGAGCCCCCTCCGCTGTGACCGATCCCGATCAGAGGGAGTTTTCCTCTTTCCTTGTCCAGCCGGTCGATCCCCTCCTTAAGAAGACGGAATGATTCTTCAAAAGAGAAAATACCGTCGGATTTTCCGTGTCCTGGAGGATTAAAAAGAAACATATTGTATCCCAGTTTGCTCCAGAGGGAATATGGGTACCTGTATGCGAGAATATTTCCGCCCATACAGGGAAGCAGAATCATAAGTGCTTTTGCCTTTTCTTTCGAAGGGATAAATCGGTGTTCCGATCCGTTCATATAACCAGCAATATGGGGAGGAACAGTGACAGTCAATGAAAAATCCCCGGATGCCCAAAATCAGTCAGGATTAGACTTCATATAAAATATATCTTGCTCAGTTTATGATATGGATTTTCTTTTGTCCTGTGAAAGACCTCAGTTTTTTTGAGAAACAGTTCATTGCATACAGAGGGAAAATACTCTCCTTTTTTAAAGCCAGAGCAGCTTTCGAAGATGCAGAAGAACTGAGTCAGGAAACTTATTTAAGAGCGTTCAAGTCGATTGAAAAATTTGATTCCTCCAAAGGGGAGTTTGGAAGCTGGCTTTTTGCAATTGCAAGAAATGTATTCATAAAACATAAGTCCAAAGATTATCTGACTGAGGCTGATATGGAATCATCTCTTATTCCGGACAGATACAGTCTGGAAAATGAATTCCAGAAAAAAAGTCTGACCGAAACGGTAAAACTCTGTATTTCCTGTCTGCCTGAACCCGAAAAAGGGATATTAATCAGTAAATACAAATACAATAAGTCACTTGAAGAAATTGGCGCAGAGTTCGGAATTTCTGCAAGAACGGTCAGCAGGAAATATCTGGAAGCACTGAATCTTCTGAAGGAAGAACTGAGAAAAAAAGGAGTGGATGGAAATGAATGAAATACAGGAAGAATTTGAAGAGCTGACTTCCGAATTTCTTTTCGGCATCATTACTCCTGAAAAAGAAATCAAACTGAAATCCATTTTAAGCACAAATCCTGAATTGGAAATGAAATTCAGGGAATATCTTAAACTCCACAGCAGAATCGTAAACTCCGAAGAAATTTGGGAAAATGAGAATTCAGAACCCGGCAGGAAAACTGTACCTTTTTACAGAATGAAGAAATTCAGATATTTCGGTTATGCTGCCGCAGCGGTTATTCTTTCAGCTGCAGCTTTCAATTTCTTCTTAAAGGAAAGACCTTCCAGTCAGAAGAAGTCGGTATCATACTTCTCCCGTGTACTGAACTTTTATGCAGACTGCCGACTGAACGGAAAGCAGGTTGAGACAGGTATGGAAATTCAGTTGAATGAATTTGCAGTAAGATCCGGAAAGCATTCTTACTGTCTGACTGAGAGTGCAGGCGGCCACAGGATTGTACTGGAACTTGAGCCTGAATCAGAGATGCAGATTTCTCTGAACGAAAGATCAGCAGCAATCAGTCTTCTGAAAGGAAAACTGAAAATCGATTCCGAAAAAATACAGAATGATTCAGTTTTGACTGCAAGAACAGAAGATCTTACAATTGAATTCCTCGGAACAAAACTTTTTCTCCGCAGAGATTCAGGAGTATCTGCACTGACTGTACTGAAAGGATCAGTAAAGGCAGTTCAGTCGGAAAGCAAAGACAGAATCATCTCCGAAAACAGATCAGAAAAATTCAATCATTCCAGAAAGGAATGGACATCCGAAAAAATGTCCGACTCGGAAACTGCAAAACTGAAAAAAGAATTTGATGAACTGATTCCAGTTTCTCCGAATGAGCTAAGGAACGGAAACTATGGAAATCAGTCAGCAAACATTCAGTATTCCAGACGAGTATCAGAAAAAATGAATTCTCAAAAAATCTCTCAGATTTCAGGCAGAAAAGTCCGTCTGAAAAACGGGAAGACACTTGATGCAGAAACAATATTTCAGGAAGAAGACAGATATATAATCATTACAAAAGATGATATTTTCCATATGAAGGATACAGAAGTAGATGCAATACTTTTTCAGTAAGGCGGTTTTTATTGCAGCAGCAGTTATGTTCGTATCAGGAATTTCTCCGGACAGAGTAAAACTGAAGAATGGAAAAATCCATGATAATGTAAAAACATCTCTTCGAGGAAACACGCTTTCTATCCAGCACGAAAACGGAAAACAGGAAATGATTCCTGCATCAGAAATTGCAGAACTCAAACCTTCCAAAGTCCAATGGAAACAGACTGCATCCCCAAAAACGGCTGAATCTGAAATCTCAGCAAAGGAAGAAAAAAAAGAAATCGCTCAGGCTGAACCAGAAACGCTTTCGGAAAAACAGTCTTTATCTTCTAAAGGCAGTTACAATTATCTCTACAGTCTGATTCCAGGCTGGTCTTCTCTGAACACAGGCAGGTATTGGTATGCAGGAATAGGAATCAGCCTGCTTGAACTTGGCGCTCTAAGGAAAATCTCGGGCAGAAACGAACTTAGACCGCTATTGGATGACGAAGATGCAGTCAATCTCCATATCATATCTGCTTTAAATATGAAAGAAACAGGTACGGGACATCCATTGAGAGATGCTGCGCTGATCGGATATTACCGAAGACATACCTTGGACGGGCGGGACGCGACTGACAGTACAGAATCCTTTCTGAACAGAAGGAATGGGTTTATTGCTCTTTCAGTCATAACTGTAATTGATGTAGTTCTTGCCGGAGCGCTTCAGGAAAAAGCAGAGCAGAAAGCAGACTCGGCATTCAGCTTTACTTTTCGAACAGCCGGAAAGGAAAATTTTTCCCTGGCGTTCACAAAAAATTTTTAGATCCCTGTCTGCCGTCAGATATTATTTTGGTATATATAATCGTGATTTCAAATTTAGGTCGAGTTCACGAGCAAAATATGGAACCTGTCCTGACAGTTCCTGTTAAATGAAGGAGAAAACGATGAAAATCACAGCCTTATCCTTGGCATTTCTGAGCATCTTATTCACTGCAGACTGCAGAAAAACGGAAAAGAAAAACAACGGTGGAGCGATGGCTCTTCTGCTCCTGGCAGCGTCCAGAAATTCACTGACTGGAAGTCAGACAAGTGCTGAATTTATGGCAAACAGCAGCAGCGTTTCAGGAGAAGACTCAGCTGAAAGCGGATCAATGGGAGTTTCCAATACCAAAGCAGTCAGCTTTTCAGGAACGTCTACAGGGGGTACAATTTCCAATTCAAGCGAAACATTTGACTGTGCTCTGGGAGGAACCGTCAGTTTTGAAGGAACACAGGACTTCACTGCAGACGGAACTGATTTTTACAACAGAACAACGACGCTTACAAACGGAAGCAGAAAAATCACTTATGACAACTGTGCAGTATCTGCATCGCTTACAATCAATTCAGGCTCAGTAACATTCACCCAGCTGACTGCGGATTCGGGGTCGACAACCATGAAGACTCAGGTTACTTCGGGCACAACAGCCAGCGGAACCCTGCAGAGAACACTCTCCAACCTGAAAGCTTCAGTCAAAGGTTCAATGACAGTGACTGTAAGCGGAAGAAGAGGAACAGGGACAGGAACAATTGAGCACGATCACACTCTTGTTCTTACAAGCAGGGTAAGGAACTGGACTCTGACAAACGGAAAAGTGTCAAAACCTGTACTTCAGTCAAGACAGGGAACTCTGACAGGTACAACAACGATCAACGGAAAGGCATATACAATCAGCAAATCACTTGATGTAACGATAGAATAATGAAATATTCATTATTTTTTACAGAGTAAGGTTTCAGCCTGGATTTCCGGTTTCTTTCTGTTAAATCAGAAATTCAGGACTGATTATGCACTCAGTCAGCTTCCTTATACAAAAAAGAAAGCTGCAGAAATCTTTCACTCTCCGACATTTCCGTAATAAAATGTTTTACTTGACTCAGTCCTCCGCTGACTGATTTTCAGTTTCAGCAGTTTTTTTCGTCCAATGTACCGTAAAACATGAAAACAGTTCCTAAAAACAAAATCTGCCGGTCTCTCAAGAGAGCTTTTTCATTGTTTTGTATTCTTCCTGCAGTTACTTTTTGCGGGTTTAAAAAACCGCCCAAGTATATCCTTTCACTTCAGACATCGTCATACCCTTCAGGCACTCCTGGAATCACCGCTGGAAATCCCGACCGGAATACAAATGAGTTTGGAGCGACAGCCGTATTTTCCGCAGTACTTAATTCAGAACCGATTTCCAATATTCAGAACCGATTTCCAATATTCAGATATGCATTTCCAGTTCAGATGAACTTCAAGGAGGAACAATACTGAATACCGGCAGTGTTTCTGCCCCGGATGGAACCTGCGGATCAGGCATTTCTTATATCAGCTTCAGTCCTTCCAGCTGGAATATACCTCTTCAAATTTCAGTGAAAGGAAGCAGAGGAAGCGTCGGATCAAAGGGAAATACTGATTATAAAATCATACTTAAAGCACAGGGATCAGATTCCAGATTCAGCAGTCTTGCAGCCGCTTCAGTGAAATTGAAAAACCTGGATATAGACGATACAAATTCCTTTTTTATAAGAACTAATCTCACCGGTTTAAATTCAGGAACTCTTGTGCTGAAACTGAACGGAACTGACTCACTGTCTTTAAATGCCAATGGAACTGACAGCTTTCCCAATCCGATCAGTTCCGGAAGTTCCTATTATATCGAGATTAAGAATCAGCCTTCAGGTCATACTTGTGCCTTCACTGACTCGCCGTACGGAATAATAAATTCACATATTATAGTCAATATAGAATGCGTAAGCGGTTACCTGTTCAACGGATCTATTTTTTCCACTTCATCTCCTCCCACACTTTCTCAGTCATTTGCAGGAATAGAGACAATTTCAGGTTCTTTTCCGCCTGTATCTTCTGCAGGAAATGCAGATGGACCTGGGTCATCAGCAAGATTCGACAATCCTATTGCCATCGCTGCAGACGGCGTAAATCTCTATGCTGCAGATATATTCAACAATCTTATACGCAGAATAAAAATTTCAGACGGAACTGTATCTACGGCCGCATCAGTATCCGGTCCTCACGGCATTGCTACAGACGGAAGCAATCTTTTTGCAGCAAGCTACAATGGTCACGTTATCTATAAAATAGTGCTTTCTACAGGTGCTGTTTCCGTTCTCTCAGGCACAGGAGTTTCCGGTGATGCAGTAGGCGCTTCGTCGAGTGCACAGTTTAATACTCCGGTCTATCTTACGACTGACGGTACATATCTGTACGTATCGGACAGAGGCAATGCAAAAATAAAGCAGATAAAAATATCAGATGGGACTGTTTCGACATTCGCATCAGGGCTGATTTTTCCAAATGGACTTGCAACCGACAATACTTATGTTTATGCTGCCGATTCAGGAGCACATCAGATTAAACGATATAAAATATCAGACGGATCAATGACCGTGATTGCAGGGACAGGAGCCGCAGGCGGATCAGACAATGCATCCGGACCGTCGGCGACTCTGAATGAACCGTACGGTATCACTGTCGACGGGTCATTCATTTATACACTGGAGGGAGCAGGGAAAAGGCTGCGTAAGATCAGTGTAAACTCTCCCTATTCAGTAACTACGATTGTTCCTCAGAATGACGGTTATCTGGACGGAATTATCGGATCTGCGCAGTTCTGCGGTGCAGGTTTATACTGTGACTCATCATTGACAACTGACGGGGTTTCCCTTTTCTTTGCAGACCGTTTCAACAATTCCATAAGAAAACTGTATTACTGACTCACCTTACGCAAATACAATATGCTATCTAGATTCTGTAATTTTCAGATGGCATTAGGAAAATCTAATGAATCAGAAAAAACGGGATTTTAGGCAGTTTCAGAGTCGCCGAGTCAGCTTCAAACCGTTGGCGAGGGCGGCAGCCGCATCTATGCCTGGCGAATCCTCGAACCTGCAGCCGAAGGCATTATATGATCAGCTTAATCATAAATACATAGATTATATTTCTGTTCAGCCTAAGATAAATACCGGCACCTGTTCAAGGAGGAGACTGAATCTGGTCTCAAATAAGACAATTATATTATATACATAATAAAATATTCTGCTCTGAAGACTGAATCTGTCTTTTATTGCTGACAGCAAAAAATGTCCGGCAAAAATCATACCAAAAAATACAGCATTTTACGAATTCATCTAAAAAAAGAGTTAAAAAAATTTTCTTTTTTTGTAAAATTTTCCACTATCCGTTTCAGAGAGGTTTAAAGAACAGTCTAAGAAATGAAGGTTCGGCAATAGGGCCTTCGATACAAACTAGGAGAGTATTGAATGAAAAAGTTTCTTGTAATATCCATGATTTTAGCTTGCACAGCTGCTTTTGCAAAAGACACAAAAAAAGACGACAAAAAGAAAGACGACAAAAAAGAAATGGGAGAAAGCAAAATGGCTGGAAAAACTGTCAGCCTTGAACTGAAAGTTAAATTTCCTCCAAAAAACAATGAAGGCAAAAGCTGGGATACTTTCGGCGGTGCTAACCAAAAAATCACAATCAAAGACGGAAACGTTCTCGGCGGTTCATGTGATAAATTTGGAAAATCTCCAGACAGAGGTCTCACTGAAATGTGGAAATGCAAAAACGTAAAACTGGACAATGAAGGTCAATTCCCTCTTGAAATCCAGGAAAAAGATGCTGTTTCCAATGACTATGTAGGAAACGGAAGACTGACTGCAACTAAAAAAGGTGAGCAGAAAATCGGAAGTGCATCCGTATGGGTAGAAATCAAGTAATTTAATTCACAGAATCTGTGTGCCCGCTGCAAAGCGGGCTTTTATTTATTCCTCTCTTTAAATTCCTGAAACTAAAATTCCATTCACGCCTGAGTGTTTCTCGCCCGAATCCCCTCACATTTTTGCCGTCTTTTGATAAGTTTTTTTACTTTTCCCATATAAATGCATATAAAAATTCACACATATCGATATATTGTGCATATCAGAGAACTCTTGCATTGATCTTATGGAAAGAGTTCTGGCAGATCTGAATACTTATATAATGCCGAGACCTTCAGCTCTTTTCAGCATTTGAATTCTGTTGTTGACCTGAAGCTTCTGATAAATCCCGCGAATATGAAACCTTACAGTGGATACTGTCACTTTCAGTGCTTCTGCAATCTCTGCAGGAGTATAACCTGCCGAAAGCTCCTTCAAAATCTGTGTTTCCTTTTCAGTCAGTTTTTCATATTCCTCATTGTTTTTGATTCTGTAAAAAAAATTCATTACCCGAATCGCTGCACTTGGGCTCATATAGGCGCCGCCCGCCGCAGTTATATCAATGATCTCTGAAATTTTATCAATATCAGTTTTCAGGACATAGCCGATGCATCCAAGCTTGAGTGCCTGAAAGATGATATCATCCGACTCTATCATTGTCATAATCAGTTTTTTACTTTCCGGTCGCCGATCATTGATTTTTGACAGAAAAGTAATTCCATCCATTCCAGGAAGTCTTACATCAATGACAAAAATATCAATTTCCGAAATATCAGAAGCTTCGCATTCTTCAGCGGAATGAAAGCTGATAACCTTTTCTATATTGGGGTTTTTTGAGAGTATAGTCTCCAAGGTTTCGCAGACAGACGGCTGATCTTCAATTAAGGCTATTTTTACTTTCAAATTCATTCACACCTATCGAATAATCATCTATATGATTTTATATAATCAATTAAAAAAAGAAATCATGTTGAAAAATTTTTGCGGCAATCATGAAAACCTGTCAAAATTGATAGGGTTTAAGGTCGATTGTCATTACTTAGGTGTGCATTTTTTAGGATCTTAAAAACAGTGAAACAGATTTCTGTCAAAATTCAGTTTTACGATAATTAGAGGGAACCTCTATTAACCTCTAAAGTGAAAGGATAAAATTTCCCAGGAAATTTTCAATTGTCTTTGCTAAAATAACCGTTTTTAGGGGTTTCCTGGAATATTCGGACGGTACACGAAATATCACTCTGACACAGGCTCAAATTCTATGGTACTGTGATCAATACCGTGCTCAGAAAGCTCTTTTTTTATTTCTGCTTTGACTGACTGAAGATCCTGAATATTTCGGAGAGCAACATGACATGTAAGCGCAATCTGGTTTGTGCTCAGATTCCATACATGTATATGATGAACTTTATGTACACCGTCTATATTCTGTATATGTTTTTTAATTTCGTCAATTCTAATCACAGAAGGAACCCCGTCCATAACTGCAATCAGACTGTCCTTAAAAAGATCCCAGGTACTGAAAAGAATAAAGACTGAAATCAGCACGGCGGCTATTCCGTCCAGAAAATCCCAGCCTGTCAAAAACATAAGAAACCCGGAAAGAACTGCGCCTAAAGAAACGAGTGCATCTGCCATCAGATGCCAGTAGGCTGCCTTAAGATTAAGATCTTTTTCTTTCTTATGCCGAAACAGGAGTGCTGATCCCATATTAATAATGATTCCTATTCCTGCAGCCAGCATCACTGCTCCTCCATCCACTTTTTCCGGACGAAAAATCCTGTGAATGCCTTCCCATAAAATGCCCCCGATCGCCACAGCCAAAAAAAGTGAATTTATAAAGGATGCAAGAATAGAGGCTTTTCTCAGTCCATAGGTAAAGATTTTTCCTGAACTGACCCGCTGAAGTCTGAATGCAAGGAGAGCAATGAGCAGTCCGGAAACATCGCCGAGGTTATGCAATGCATCAGACACAAGTGCAGCTGATCCGCTCTGAAACCCGAAAACCCCTTCAAATAAGGCATAGACTAAATTGAGACCTATTCCGATGATAAAGGATCGGTTTATATCTTTGACTGAGACTGTAGGATGGGAATGATTATGTTCTTTCATGGAAAAATTCGGCCGCCCTGTACTTTTTATCTATTTTGCTGCCTGCCTGATTCATTCAATTTAAAAACTGACCAGTTTGAATCAACCGTTTTAATAATCCTCAGCCTGAAAAGGACTCGTTCAATAAATTATTATTCTGGTGTATGTTATAATTATTAACTCTCCTTACGAAAATACAATATGCTGTCTAGACGCTGTAATTTCCAGAGTGCATCAGGAAAATCCAGCAGTTTAAAAGTATGCAATGAATCGGTAAAAACAGCGGCTTCGCTGCTTCCATACTTGCGGGATTTTAGCCAGGTTCAGTAAGTTTGGCGGCCGGCCTGCCCAAAACACCTGCAGCCGGAGGTGAATGAGTAATCCAGATGACTGCAGGAAGACTGAATCCAATTCGTTGTATTGAAAATCCACGAACTATATTGACAAAAGATATATATTCTGAAATACAAGTTTTCGGAGAAAAATTAATGAGCAAAAAAATGAAAATCATACTTTCCGTTCTTGCCGCAATACTGGCAGTTCCGATCCTGGCTGTTTCCTATATTCTGACTGCACTTCCGAATATCAGACTGAAACCTGATATTAAAGCCGAAGCGAATCCTGAAAGGATTGAACGCGGAAAGTATCTTGCAAATCACGTTACTGTCTGTGTGGACTGCCATTCAGTCCGGGACTGGACAAAATTTTCCGGACCGATTTCAGAAGGAACTCATGGAAAGGGAGGGGAGGTATTTGATCAGAAATTCGGATTTCCTGGGGCATTTTACGCCGCGAATATTACGCAGGAAAAACTCAAGGACTGGTCCGATCCTGAACTTTACAGGGCAGTGACTTCCGGTGTAGGGAAAACAGGCAAGGCTTTTTTCCCGGTCATGCCTTACAGAAACTATGGAAAAATGGATACAGAAGACATACTTTCCATCATAGCGTATATAAAAACCCTTCCTGCAATAAAAAATGATGTTCCAAAGTCCCAGCCGGATTTCCCTATGAATATCATTCTGAATACGATTCCCTCCCCTGCTGAACCGGTAAAGGCTCCTGATAAAAATGATAAAGCCGCTTACGGAAAATACCTAGTGAATGCGGCTGCCTGCTTTGACTGTCATACCAATGTAAATGAAAAGGCTGAACCTCTGCCCGGAATGGACTTTGCCGGAGGTCGCGAATTTCCTATGCCCTGGGGAACACTGAGATCATCCAATATTACACCGGACAGAGAATCAGGAATAGGCAGTCTTGCCGAAGCAGACTTTGTTCAGAAATTCAAATCTCACGATCCTGCCAAAACTCCTGCATCTCCTCTGAAAGAAGGAGAAATGAATACTATTATGCCCTGGGTAATGTATTCAGGAATGACAGAAGAAGATCTACAGGCTATATACTCCTATCTTATGACTGTAAAACCCGTCGCAAATAAAGTGACCAAGTTTTCAGCTGCTAAAAAATAAGAACAATGAAAAAAAGGGACCTGCGTTTTAAGCATTTTTCCGATGCGAAGCAAGAAATAATGAATTTAAAAGGAAAAAGAATTAAAACTGCAGGTAACTGGAATTTTTATCAGATTCTTTGTCATCTGGCAGACGGGCTTGAATTTATGCTTCACGGAGGAAGTGCGAATTTTATATTCCCCGCCTTTCTGCAGATGACAGCAGGAAAACTGATCTGGAACTTTATGCTTTTACAGGGGAAAATGCTGCCTGGCCTCCCGAATCCAGTCAAAAAAATTCCGGAAGCAGAAGGAGATTCCGAAAAAGAATTTGAAAGAATCCTGTCTCTGATTGAAGAGTATGAATTATATACGGAGGAATTCTTTCCTCATCCTGTCTTTGGAAAACTGACAAAGGAGGAATGGGGAACTCTGCAGGCATTTCATTTTGCAAATCATCTTTCATATGTAAGCATATAGAAACTGCAGAGCAGCTTGGTCCTCTTTGCTGAATACCAAAAACTTTCAGAAAACCTCTTATGCTCTGAAAATTACAGAGTCTAAACCGCATATTGTAATTGTGCAAGATGAAATAAAATTTTTACTTCATTAAATTTTACACTTGTACTCATCAGTTCGAAATTAGAAACAGCCCCCGGTGCAATTCTGCACGAGAGTGCTTCAAATTTGCCTTATTACTGAGCAATGAGCTCCAGTTTAAATGCTATATCCACTTCCTTGATTTTCGGAGGTTCCATTTTATATTCTTTCGGATTCACTTTGAAATTTGAAGTAAACAGATAACCGTTTTTGTCTTTTTTCAGTTTTCCTGCAATCTCCACATTTTCCTTGGAAACTCCATGAATGGTCATCTTTCCTTTTACTTTAATGTCACCGTTGGATGTATCATAAGAAGTAATAGTTCCCTGAAAATTTGCAGAAGGGAATGCTTCGGATTCCAAATATCCTTCATGCATCAGGTCATTTGCAAACTTATACTCGCCTGTCAGATAGAAACTGTCTCTTTTCAAGGAAGCAGTAATGCTGACTGCTTTCCCGTCTACATCTACGGTTCCGCTGAATTTCTCACCTACTCCCGACATCTTTGCAGTGGTTTCCCACTCTGTTTTTACAAGCGTGTACAGAATCTTTCCCGACTTTACTTTAAGTCGGCTCTCAGTGACTTGAACTGCACTCAATCCCGAAAAACATAAAATCCCTGACAGTAATAACACATTTATTGTATTCTTCATAAAGCTTTTCCCCATTCCGTTTTCTGAAACGATACTGAAATTTTATATCTGTTATACATTCCATCCTGCTTACTGCAATACTATTATCAAAGCCGACACTATGATAAAAATCTTCCCAGACAGACCATTCCAAGTTATGTCACTTACGGACTTTAGAATTTTTTTAGCATAACAAGTAAAAAATTGTTTACAAAAAATAAACACTTGTTCACTCTGAAAACAAGCTATAATTAACAGCATTAGAAAAAGGAAGTAAAAAATGAAAAATTCACCTAAAAAAGGGCTTCTCAGCTCTATTTACTTATTGCCGATTTTGGTTTTTTTTCACGCTGGGTGTGATTCTGCAGGAAATAAAGGAATTTCTCAGATACTTCCTTTGATACTGCAGGGAACAGGGGCATCAGTTTATACTGAACCGGGAAATTCTGTTCTTACTGCACCGTCTTCAGAAAATCCGACCCTTCTGACTGCTTCGTCCGGCACAAGTTCCTGCAATGATGCAGCCGTTGAACCTCCGGCATCTTTCGGATCGGCAGGACCTGAAGCATTTTACAGCGTATGCTCTTCGGAGAATGTAAACAGATTCAAAAATCTTGAGATAAAATTTTCCCATCCTGTTAATCAGTCAACTTTTGCAGCATCCTTTTCAGTAATGTGCAACGGGTCAGCCCTTCCAGGACCTGCGCCAGGAGGTGCTTTAATTTGGAAAAGTCCTCAAAGACTGATTTTTGATCCTTACAGAGAACTCCCGTCCAATGCCTCCTGTGTAATTACAATTGCAAATTCAGCGGAAACTATTGAAGGTGAAAAACTGATCAGCTATTCGAAAAACTTCAGTGCTTCCCATGATTATCTTATCTCGGCCACTGTCACTCAAGGACCAACGTCAATTCCCCTGGGCGGAACAAATGATGTTACATTCAGCAAGTCTGGAGATTTGATACTGACATCCTCCTTTGTCAACCCTGCCGGTGCATTTACCCAGATTAAAAAAATTGTATTCAATAAAATGGGAAATGTAGATTCCTCCGGAAATCCAAACTCAAATGCAAAGACAGTGTGCGAAGACAGCTGCACGAGTCTTCTGTCGCCGATCAATTTGAGCACAGATTCCTTTATGACAGGAAGTATGGCACTGACCGAAGGCGGAAATACTTACTACTTTGACATTACTACTGCTCAGAACAGCAGAATCCAAAGATATTTCAGTTTTAATTATGGATATGTCAATTCAAACCCAAGCGCACTGATCAACAACGTTGCATCCGGAGTGCTGGATGAATCGCAGATGATGAATGTTCTGAAAAGAATGATAGAAACCTTTATAAAAGGAAAATTCAGAGTATCGGATGCAGGAACTCCTAAAACATTCAATCAGTTTGCTTCACAGCCGATGTCTTCTTCAAAGGATACATCCAAATGCATCAATTACGGAAGTTTTTCATTCATTACAAGTTACGGAGACAACCCAAGCGGCGGTTACTGCGGCGGAAACGGTGAAAATCCAGGCGGGTTTCAGGCTGTCACCGGAGCAGGATGTTTTGGAAATGCAACTTTGGATATGGACGTTTATGTAACCGGAGTCAGTATTCCAGGTTTTACAGGAGGAGTTCCTACGGTTGAGGCTGCACTGGGAGTCAATTCAAACGGGGAAGTGGGAATTGATCTGAAAGGAAGAAAGGCATATCTTAACCTCGCAATCATAGCAAAAAACAGAGACAGTATGCTGTGTCTGGTCGGATCAGGAAACAAATTTCACTTCTCCACTTCTGTTGAACTGAATGCAGGAAATTCAATTCTGAGACTTGCACGCTCCAGGAATACAATGTCAGTGGATTCAAGCGGAAAAATTGTAATCAATGTCAAAACCCCTTATACTCCGAATGATGCTCTGGGAGCAAACTTTTACGTATCAGAGTGGGTGAACAACTTGAGTGTCGCTGGGGTCAGCCTGGTTGATTCTACAAGCTGGGTCAGCAATCTGCTTTCGTTTATTTCCGAAGCCATCGGAAACGGTGTCGTTCCTCAGGTTCAGCCTGGCATCACGCAGTCTGTGCTCAAAGATATGATTCAGAAAATCACGCCTAACGTATTGAATGCAATAGTAGGAAACCTTATGAATCCTGGAGTAGATATTAAACTTCCAGATTATCTCCCCGCTCCACTTGCAAACTATCCCCTCAATGCAAAAATTCAGCTTTCTACTGACGCGTCGGTCAGGAGCGACGGAACAAACAAAGGTATAGTTGCCTCTGTTCATGCTGCAATCACTTCCAAAAATCCCCTTGCTCCTGCAAGCCAGAGAGGACATGCCAATGGAACACTCTGCGGCGCCTCAGGATGTATGGTATATACAAAAAATCCTGCTGTACCTCTTATTAATCCTTCAACAAGTGCACCATTTGCAATGAGTGCAGCAAATCCGGGGTTCCTGCTGGCACTTCATTCTGACGCAGTCACACAGGCAGCCTATCATCTTTGGAAAAACAGAGCCATCGACATCAATGTAGACAGTGCCTTCATCAGTACAGTGAACTCGTATGCTGGAAGCGATCCACTTCTGAAGCTGACAGATTCCCTGCTCAGGGCATCTGCGATTATGTCAATCATAGCACCCGGCCAGAGCAATCTGCAAGGAATTGACAATTCCAATAATCTTCTTCCTGCGATCTGCCAGGATGATCAGGTCAGATTTAAAATTGATCCGGTTATGCCCCCAGTAGCCAAAATGATCGACAACAGCGGTTTTGATGCAACAGTAAACACTCCAAATCTGAATGTCACATTCAGCGATCTGCAGGTGACCATTGAAGGAAAGAGAACAGACAACAGTGCCGCCTGCATTGCACAGAGAGGCACAGCAACAAATGCATATTATACAATGGCCTCCCTGAGAGTCAGTATGAATGCAAATGCCTCCATGAGATTTACTGAATTTGACAATCCTAACACAGTCGGTCATGACAGACTCAATGCACTGAGTCTTCGAATATTTACTGACGGGATGAAGTATTCCATTGAGGTCTTGGAAGGACAGGTTTACAATCCTTACGGACTGGATCCGAACGGAATCAAATCTGTATTCAATCCGATGGTGAAATCTCTTGTAGTGCCTCTGGTAAACAGCATACTGAACAGTCTCCCGCTTCCTGCTCAGCTGGACTTCAATGCACTGACTTATCCGGCAGCAGGCACAGCCTGCAAAATCAGCACTAAAACAGACAATTCCATTATGTTTGTGCAGAAGACAGTGCCGGCAGTGGATGCATCTGCAAATCCTTACCTGCTTGCACAGGCAACCTTGATGGGTGCAGGTCTTGCAGATCCGGAAACAATGCTCGAAGCTAACTGCCGTTAGACCGCAAAAGCCCTGCAGGAGTTTTTACCTTCAGGGCCTTTCTGTACTTATTGCATAAAGCTCAAGCTGAATTCGAAAAATTAATGAAGACAATCAAAATCAGAAACTGTAAAAACGATCTGTCCCTGGAAGTTATCCAAAAATAGATTCAGCTGATTTTTCCAGGGATTCATAAAGTGAATTATAATATTCGGCAACTATATTCTGCCGATGAACAGTCCTCTCTCTGAATTCAGAATTTGAATGCATTTCAAAAATGAGTTCCGCGATGAGTTCAAATCTTTTTTTATTTACTGCAGCACCTGCCCCTTTTGTAATTTCTTTTAATGCAGGAATGGAACTGTATATGACCGGAAGGCCTGCACCGAATGCCTCGATAACCGGAATTCCGAAACCTTCATGTTCGCTGCAGGAGAGATACACTGAAGATCCTGTCATTTTTTTTAATATAAAATCATCTGAAGCAGATTCAATAAAATAAACGGAATTCAGAAGATTCAATTCTTTTGAAATCCTGTGAAGAAAATCAGAATACTTCTGAAATACTGGAATTCTTTTGCCTAAAAAAATAAATCTGAAATCAGGATCAATTTTCCTCAAAAAGAATATCGAGTATATGCAGTCTTCAAGTTTTTTATTTGGAGAATATCTGCCGGTAAAAATTAAAGTTTTTTCATATCTGTTTTTACTCGTCTCCGATATTCTGTATTTCCGGAATATCGGCTTGACCTTGAATTTCTGAAAATCTCTTCCGGAATACGATTCGAGAAGACAGTCTCTGTTGTATTCTGAGTCAGACCAGATCTCATCCGAAGCGTCCGCCAGAAATGCTGTCTCGACAAGAGATTTCTCATAATTGAATTGAAATATATTGTATTGTTCAATCGGAAGAAAAGGCTGAAAAAACTGCGGCGGAGTCATATTATGATACCGGAGGATTTTCTTTCCTTTCAGTTTCATAAATTCCCTCACAGGATATCCGTATCCGCCATAGTGCAGTATATGTATATCAGACGGGAATGTTTCCAAAGGAAAGGGGAAATTATCCATCACAGATTCATCAGTTCTGTCTGAAATTCTGCAGATAATGAAGGAGGGGATTCTGTTCCTGTGGAGGACAGAATGAAGACCGTTTATATCGTTTCCAATTCCGTCCTGACTGTGATACACATCAATGTGCTGAAAAACCCTCATGGCTTTACAAATGTAATCAGCTCAGACTCTTCTTCTGAAACATTATGACGCGATACTGTCCTGAATCCGAGTTCGTGGAGATAATTGATGAGAATTTCCTGCTGAATTCTTGTAGGAAAGTTCTCCTGAAAAGGAGAATAAAAATTCTGCGCAGAATTGCTGAATCTGAAAAATATTACAGCACCGGAAGAAGCCTTCTGAAATATCTTAAACAGGATGCGTTCATTTATCCATCCGGAGTATCTGGATGCATTGTATGCCAATATAATGATCTGATATTCTGAATAATCCTCAAACTCATGAATGTTCTCAATAAATCTTATTCTGGAAGTCACATTCTGCCGAAAAAAATCTTCCTGACGCCTGTCCTTGAGAAGAATATCTGTATCAGGGCATTTTCTGATTATCTGCAGAGAAAGGCTGTCATTATCCGGATGAATAATCAGAGTTTTTTTCTGAGATTCAGTGAGTGATATGATTCTTCTTGCAGACTCGCTCAGCTCAGCATCATAAGGTCTTGTCGGATCAAAATTGACGGGAAGAGAATGATCTTCGATAATGCCTGTCTTGAGCTCAGAATAATTCTGTATCAGATCGGAAAGCTTGCGTTCCATCTCGTTCAGTTTTTTTCTAAGGAGAACGATCTCGTATACGGCTGAGTAGAACGCCCTGATCCTGTTTTCCGAAACCTTTTTATCAAAAAGGGAATACCCATCTATAAACTTGGAAATCAGCCAGCGGACCGGAGCAGGTACATATCTGAATATAGGATTTGTAAATTTTGGAGGGGCAATTCCCTTGTCGAACAGATGAGATGTCTCCAAGGGATCAAACTTCCTGTTTCCCAGCGGACTGGAAGGGGAAGTATCCAGTTTCGCAATTCTTTCAATTTCATGAATATCAATCTGCCTTCGGAAAAGCCTTTCTTCAATTTCCTTTACTAGTTCAGCTGAATTGATTTCAGTATCATGAATTTCGATCAGCTTTGATATATCAATTCTTTCCAAGGGTTCCGCAATATATTTTAATTATTTATTTCACTGAGAATCCTGAAACTGACTCTCCTGTTCTTCTGCCTTCCTGCTTCATCAGTATTTGATGCAGCAGGTTTTGACGATCCATATCCTCTGGATACAAGTCTTTCCCTGTCTATGCCAAGTTCAGTGAGATATTTCACTACAGATGCCGCTCTTCTTGAACTTAAATCCACATTAAATTCTTCAGATTTGCCTGTGGAGGTATGGCCCTGCACTTCCAGTTTCAGCGATTTTTCGGAGGAAAGTATCCCTGCAAGTCTTTTCAGTTCAGGATAAGAGGAGGTCTCAAGTCTGTCACTGTCAGGACCGAAACTCACATTATTGATCGTAATCTCCACTCCCTTCTCTCTTGCTGCCCGAACTGAAAATAATCTTATATTAATTTTGCTTTCTGTATAAGATTTTACTTTTCTCAGATCCACTGTCTGACTTTCATTCAAATACCCCCGTTTTCTGGCATAATACCCATACTCAGTTCCGAGCGGCAGAGTAATGAAGAATTCTCCAGTATTCGGTCTGCTTTGAAGTTTTCCCAAAGATGTGCCGGTAATTCTGTCTTCCCACTCAATATCGACGGCTATCGGTTCTCCGTTTTCATCTGTCACTGTCCCTGAAATTGCCGCAACCTGATTGTCAGGTTTTGCTGCAGGAGGAAGCGGTGTGATTACATAAATACTGTTCCCGCCCTTGCTGCTGATTCCTGCAATGAATCCCTTGTCTGATGATGCAGTCAGCTGAAATCCCCAGTCATCGGATGTTGTATTCAGAGTCTTCCCAAGATGCACAGGTTTCGACCATTTTGTCCAAGTATCATCCAGACGGACGGACTTGTAAAGATCCAGCCCTCCGAATCCGGAATATCCGTCAGAACTGAAATACAGGGTCTTCCCGTCAGGATGCATGAACGGCGTCCTTTCTGCCCCGGGTGAATTAATCATCGGACCGAGATTTTTAGGTCTGCTGTATGTTCCATCCTGCTGTCTGAAGCTTATATACAAATCAGTATTTCCCCAATACGATGCATTATAATATGTTCCCTTCATCACAGTATCTGAGTATTCATTCGGTCTGTCGCTTGAAAACAGAATTGCCTGACCGTCTGCTGTCTTGAAAGCATCACTTTCGAAATAAGGGCTGTTGACAGGAGGTCCATATGACTGTGGAGATGACCAGCCGTCCTCAGTCAGTAAAGAATAAAATATATCCCCTTTTCCAAGAGAGCCTGGATAATTTCCAAAGATCATCAGCTCATTTCCATCAGGAGAAATTCCAAGTACCGCCTCATGTCCTGAAGTATTCAGACTGCTGATTGCGGTTCTTTTTCCCCATTTTCCATCTGCATATTCTGCATAAAAAACATCCTCTCCTCCCTTTCCGTCTTTAGCACTGTTTGCAGTGAAGAAGAGCCTTTTGCCGCTAAGTTCAGGAGAAGGGTTATACGCACTGCCGGAATTTACCGCTTCACCGACGTCAGTAACGGTAATATTTCCTTCCGGAGCTTTTAATGATTTTATAATTTCGGATATATCATCTGACTTGTTTGGAAAAAATTTTCTGTATTCTTCCCAGATCTTCACTGCACCTGCATAATTCTTTCTGTCAATTTCAAATCCGGCAAACTTCTGTATGATAAAATAATTTTTGAATGTTGCAAAAGGATTTTTCCCGAGAACATTTTTTTTTATATTTTCTATTTCTTCAGGGGCGTAATTCATCTTCTGGAATCTTTTAAATTCTGCTTCTGTCATAGACTGTCTCCAGCGGAATTCCTTTCTCCATTTTTCCATATAAGGAAGAAATTCAGGAACCGCTTTTCCCGTGCTGCCTTGAGAATAAGACTCCATATCCTGGGAAGATGAGCAGCCGATAAGATACATTAGAATAATGAAATAAATTATCTTCATTACAGAATCATCCTTTTAATGCAGCAAAGTGAGCCTCAGCAGAATCAGCAAGAGCATCCAGATCATAACCGCCTTCCAAATGAGATATAATTCTTCCTTGGCACAGTTCTTCTGCTTTTTCTCTTACAGCTGAAGTAAAAAACTCGAAGGCAGACGTGGAAAGATTCATTCCCCCAAGAGGGTCTTTTGCGTGAGCATCAAATCCAGCAGATATAATGATAAAATCAGGATGGAAATCATCCATGGCCTTCAGAACAGAAGTTTCAAATGCTTTTTTATAGTCAGAATCAGTACTGCCTCTTTGAAGAGGAATATTCAGAGTACAGTCCAATCCTTTTCCAGATCCTTTTTCATCCGAACTTCCTGTCCCAGGATAATAAGGAAACTGATGAAGTGAGAGAAAAAAAACAGAATCGTCATCATAAAAAATATGCTGAGTGCCGTTCCCATGATGAACATCCCAGTCAAGGATAAATACTTTTCCTGCACCTTTATGTTTCAGATATTTTGCAGTGACAGCGGCATTGTTGAAGATGCAGAACCCCATCGCAAAACCTTTTTCAGCATGATGACCTGGAGGTCTCGAAACACAGAATCCATTCTTCAGACGGCCGCTCAAAATTTCATCCGCAAGTGCTATCCCGCCGCCTGCAGAATACTCAGCAGCTTCAAAAGTGCCGGGTGAAAAAACTGTATCAGGATCAAGCCTCTGCACAATACCATTGTTTCTTTGCACCAGGCTTTCATAGTACTCATCCGAATGAACCCTGCAGATATCCTCTTTTGATGCTCTGACAGGCTTGACTTTCCTTACTTCTGAAAAATAGGACTTCTCGGAAATTTTTTTCTTTATCCAGTCATATCTGAGGATCTGTTCAGGATGACTTCCTGTATCATGACCTTTGGAAAATTCAGAAAGCACTATGCCTGTTGTCATTTACTGCAGTATCCTTCCTATCCGTTCCCATCGTACATTCATTCTCCAGATTCTGTACCTTAACGTTCTGAAAAGCCATTCAGGCAGACTTTCTGAATGAAACTCGTTGTTCAGTTCTGCGGCTGTACACTGTTTTTCCAGTTCATCCTTGGAGTATCTCTGCAGATTGACTGATTCAAGACTGTTGTCTTCGGGTATACTCTTGAACATGCATGTAAAATCCCTCCAGTTGATCGAGAAATAAAGGATTAAAGCTTTTCCTAATATATCCTCTCTTCTGACAAATCCCCAGAATCGTGAATCACTGGAATCGTCTCTGTTGTCTCCCATAACAAGATAATGCCCTTCCGGAATTTTGCATATGTTTTCCGGACAGTTCCTTCTAATGAATGAATAGGAAGCACTGTGATAACCCTCCAGAACGTAATGCTTAAAATCTCTTTTTTCTTCAGTGAAAAGCGACTTTCCAATTGCACGAAGATTGTCAACATCAGAAAGCTCTTTATTGTTCTGTACAGGGGCAGGACTGTATGTCTTGAACTCATCTGATCCTTTTTCTCTGTATTCAATCCAAGTATAATCTACAAACTCTCCGTTTGCTGCCTTGAATCTTTTCTGGCTGATCCGAATTTCATCCCCGGGCATTCCGACTACTCTTTTCACAAATCTCTTTGCAAATATGTCGCTCAGAATCGGAATCTGCACTTTCTTTGGTCTGGTCACATTGCCGGCACTGTCAATTGAGTAGATATCTTCCTGAATTGCGTCGTCAGGCGGATTAAAAGTTACAATGTCTCCGCGCTTTGGGTCATCGTATCGGAAAATTTCAGTCTCTGAAAAAAAAGGAATTCTGAGAGAATACCTCATCTTATTTACAAAAAGAAAATCTCCAATTTTTAATGTAGGGATCATAGAACCTGAAGGAATGTTGTTTGCATCAAGAATGGATGACTTGAATGCAAATACGAAAAATATGATGAGAAATAATGAAACAGTTGACCCTGCAAATGTCTCTTTCTTCTCAGGCTCCTTTGTATCTGATTTCTTCTTTGTGTTTTCTGCTGTTTCCATATGCTGCCTTGTTTAATTTATAATTATGATTTCAGCCTTTTTCGGCTCTTGACTTGATGACTCGAAGTATGTTCTTCTGAATGTCTGCCATCAGAAAATCTGCCCATAGAGATGAATAGAAATTGAATCTTGTAGAAACCCTGAATTTACTCCTGAGCTTCAGGACAGTTTCTTTTTCAGACTTAGGTTCAATTTCATATTCGCCAAGGAGCGTATCAAAAAAATATCCGCCTACAGTTACGTGAGGATCCAGTGCAGTAAGAGGAGTGGATCTTGGATCAGCCAGAATACTGAAGCTGAGACGGCGGTTTTCTTCCCAGACAGTGATTCTTTCCAGAAAAAGAAGCCCTCTTTCAAAAACTGCCTCTCTTATGCCGCCTACTCCCTCATGACTTAAGGTCGCCTCTACAGGTTTTGGAAAGCCCATATAATAAAAAAAACTTTCCTGAGGCTCCGTGATTTTCGGAATCACGGTAATCCTGCTCCATAGGGTTTCCGGCTGTGCCTGAACGGTAATTTCCGTGTCCACTGTTCTGATTTCCTGAGGAAGATCAAATTTCTGCTCTATTTTCCCAGAAATGAACGGCGTAATTAAAAGAAATGCAAAAGATACCATCTGTAATGATTTGCTGCTGGTCATCCGCAGAAAGGCTCCCATTGCGAGTCCGCCTAGAGAAGACATCAGCAGGTATACAGGAAGAGCCATAATCAGACAGATTGTTCCTTCCCATCCGACAAGCATGGAAATAAAAAGACTGACGGCAGAAACTCCCCAGGGAGCAAATGCCTGAAAAAGAAAGCTTTTTTTAAATCTTGTATCGGCAAAATAGACAACAACTGCTCCCATAGAAAACGGGAAAAGAAAAATGAAGCCGAATGACATCACCATAAGTACAGATGCAGTTTCAGACTGCCCGTTTCTTACTGCATACTGACAGCTCAGACCATACAGAACCGAAAGTATCCCGCTTCCTAAGTAAACAGAAAGTTTTATCAGTTTATTTTTCATCTTTTTTCCATGGAAATCTGATATTCTTAAAATCAGGCAGCTTGATATTTTTCAGATCGATATTTTTAAAATCAATATTAAAGCTCAGATTTAGAGCAGAAGGCTTGACTGGAGCTTCCTCTTTTTTCAGAGGAAGGGCCTGCAGTCCAAAATCCACTCTGAGATATTTCTTATTGATCAGAGCCATCTGAAGTTCTCCTTCTACAAGACGAAGAGTCTCCTTGATGATCGACCAGCGAATATCGCTGATGTTCCTGATGGACGGATCTGAAAGCTGCTTGTAAAGACTTTGAGTCACTCTGGGATCCTTATGGTAAAACATAAAACGGAAATGAAGCTGGTCATTCAAATCCGAAGTGATGATGAGATCCTTGCTCGTAAAATTCTTGAATCCTTCATAATCTATGATCCTGACCATAAGTGAATTGATCAGATCCAGTGTATTGTGAATTTCAAATGCCGGATTCACTTTGATTGTATAGGTAATCTGCCCTTCAGGAATAATGAATTTAATGAAATCGGTAAATGGGACAGTATCTTTCAAAGGCGAGTCTGTCTTGACTTCCAGTCTGGACAGTTCCATGATATCATCGAGGGCAGAATCCATATCCGAATAATTATTACCTATATCAAGAATCCTGTCCTTGGAAAAGGAGCTTGGGTCCACCTTCATTGCTCTGACTGACTGAATGCTTGTCTCAAGAGGAACGGTCAGAATTCTGTTCATGTACTGAAAGATTTTTTCACGGAGTCTGTCGATTTCCCGAAGCTGTTCAAACCGTTTCTGAAGACTGAGTTTCAGTGAAATGAATCTGAATCTGAGTGCTACAGTAATTGTCATGACAAAGAACAGAAGCGCAGAATCAATGGAAGAATCAGCCGTAATCCAGGCCTTCTCTATCATCACTTCCTTCAGCACGCCGTAAACAAAGTAGAAAAGTGCAACGCCGTAAATATAACCGTCCCTGTCATTCTCCTTCATTTTATTGTATGCCACCCAGCCTGTGTAGCCGAGGGGAAGAATCAGATGATACGACCAGATCGAAGTCATCTGGGTCCATAGAGCAGGACTTCTGAATATGACGAAAATCACAGGAATAAGTGCATTTACCAGAAAATAAATTTTCTGATGTTTCAGAGGTTCTGCCTTGAAAAACCTTTGAAAGAAATTCAAGTAGAAAAAAGGAATATTATAAAGCAGTATATATTCCATCAGCTTGAAAAAGATAAAATTGTCCCAGACAAAAAAACGGAATTCATTTCTGGTCAGTTCATACAATGAAAATTCAATAATAAAAAAACTGAATGCAAGATACTCCTTCATTTCAGGAAGTTTGAGATAATTTATCAGGAAAAATATACCAATGAAAAGAAATACTGACACGTAGATAAGATCGAGGACGGACTCAAAAAGGAACCAGTCATTGGCATTGTACAGCGTGCCTATACCGTTTTCTCCGCTGATGATTCCTTTGTATGTTTTAATGTCTGAACTGATTCGAACAGCGAGAACATTCTTTCCTGCATTCAATGCATTTGCAGGGATCGGGTAAATCCTGCCTCTGTTGTAGGCATATTCTGTCTGATAAATATCGTCCGGTCTTTTGCCGTTGATCCCGATCAGTTTTCCGTTCAGATAGACTTCATCTCTTTCATACACTTTTCCAAGAGTCAGTGCAAGGTTTTTCTTGATCCCGGACGCATCCAGTTCGAAATTCTTGCGAAGCCAGAATTTTCCGGTATGGTCACTGTCCAGATGCCTTACATTTCCGGGAATTTCAATCTCCTGCCAGCCCTTTGTTTCAAGTTCGGGTTTTGAAAAATCAGGATTGTCGTCAAATGCAATGAACCATCCCTCTCCGGAAAGATTTACGATTTCCGTCACCAGTTCTCTTTTGCCTTCAAAAGAACAGTTGGAAAAAAAAGCAAAAAGCAGGAATAAAAGACCGTACAAAGCATTCATTTAGAGCTATCCTCTCTATTCTGTCTATAGAATCAAGACTGTTTTATGAAAAGGGGGAAATAAAGGGACAGGGATCGGAAAGCGTTGAGAAAGCCGGCAAATTCAACACCGAATCATTTCCTGTCCATTGATACAGACATCTGCATCTTCCCGTTTTTTTTTTGCACTTAAAGTGTAAGAATCCGAAGAAAAAATTCAATTCTTGACGTTTTTTTACAGGTATATTTATGATAGAAAATATGAATACTCTCGAAGCATACGAGACGCTCAAAAAAGTGCAGTTTACCGATGAACAGTCACGGGAAATTGTGAGGCTCGTCGCCAGGGTTCACGAAACAGAACCGGCCAGCAGAAAAGATCTTATGGAATCAGAATCCAATGTCCGAATGGAAATGAAAAACACCGAACTTCGGCTCCAGAAAGAAATCGAAGGTGTTCGTCTGGAGATCAAAAACACTGAATTGAAACTTTCCAAAGAGATCGAAGGGGTTAGACTGGAAATTAAAAATACAGAACTGAAACTTTCCAAAGAGATCAAGGAACTGGATGCAAAACTCAGCGTGAAACTGGAAAAAATCCATTCCGACTTTATCCGATGGCTGATCGGTGCAGCGATTGCTTCCGGAGGACTTCTCCTCACTGCATTGAGGTTTATGCGGTAGCTGGTCATCCGCTCTCCTCGTCGTTAGGAGTGGCCGCCCTTTCGCCTGAAGGGCGAAACCTAGCAGGCCAGCTTTTTACCCGCCCGTCGGCTTTGTAAAAAGCTGCCGGGGTGAGGTTAGCCTCAAAATTTTTTTCTCCGGAATTCTCAGTGCTCCGTTCGCAAAAAAGCCGGTCGTTTGGTTTGCAGCAGCTTCCTAGTTTGCGGCAGCTTCCTAGTTTGCGTATCGAACCACCGACTAA
>DAORDI010000050.1:0-26272 GCA_035345895.1 Leptospiraceae bacterium | reverse complement strand
CAGTCAAGGATGACAGTATAGAAGTTTTAATGAATATGCCGTTAAAATCCTATACTGAACTTCCTCAGTCTCTCATTTATTATACGGAAAGAACAAGGCAGAATCTTGTGCTCCATTTTGCCTATTCGGATGAACGATTCAATCAGGATGCTTACATCATTGAACATCAGCTGAAATCGGTAATGTGTGCTCCGATTATCCAGAAAGGCGAACTGAGCGGAATCATCTATCTGGAAAACAATCTGACAGAGGGAGCATTTACTCCGAACAGACTGCAGACAGTAAATATCCTTTCGGCTCAGGCAGCTATCTCCATTGATAATGCAATGCTGTATGCCAATATGGAGCAGAAAGTCCGGGACAGGACAAAAGAATTGGCTCTTGCAAATGATGAACTGGCCACTAAAAATCAGCATATTACAGAAAGTATAGAGTATTCTCTTACGATTCAGCAGGCAATCCTTCCGTCTTCAGAATTTCTGAATGAACATCTGAAAGAACATTTCCTTCTTTATCTGCCTAAGGACATTGTTGCAGGAGATTTTTACTGGTGTGCAAAAACGGAAAATGCCATACTGGTCGCCGTAGCTGACTGTACCGGCCACGGAGTCCCGGGAGCACTGATGTCCATGATCGGAATGAACTTTCTTGGACAGATTGTAAATGAAAAACACATACATTCCCCCGGAATCATTCTGGAAGAACTGAATCAGAGCATCAGGACTGCACTCAGACAGAACCAGGAAGGTGCAGAGTCCAGAGACGGTATGGATATCTGTCTCATCAAAATTGAAGACAGGAAAATCACTTTTGCCGGCGCAAAAAGACCTCTTTATGTAAACAGAAACGGCAAAATAGAAACGTTTAAAGGGGATTTGGCATCCATCGGAGGCAGACAGAAAGAACTGAGAAGAAAGTATTCGGAACAGATTATTGATCTGTCGAGTGAGCCGGAAAAGATCTGGGTTTATCTGACCACTGACGGTTATGTAGATCAGCCCGATCCGGAAAGAAACAGAATAGGAACAAATCTTTTCACCGAAATCCTTCTGAAAACCGCATCTGCAGGCGGGCCGGAACAGCTTCTTGAACTGAACAATGTACTTACGGAACACAGGGGAACAGAAGAACAGAGAGACGATATCACAGTGATGGGAATTTCGCTCTGATTTTTGTTTACCTGAAATTCGCTGAAGGAACAGAATGCTGACATCAGCCGATTTGGAAAAAATTTCGATTTTCCGGTTAATCTGGATCGGCTTCCTATCCGTTTTCATTTTCCTGCTTCAGGAAATGAATCCTATATTCAGCATTTATGTTTTGAAAAAAACAGCATTTTATGGACAGTCTGTCTGGCAGTCCGGAATCGTGTATGATGTTCTTCTGGGAGCCGGCTTTATTCTGGCACTTCTTCTCCGTTCATCATTAAAAAACATCCTTACCTCAAAAATCTTCCTTTTTTTGGTTCTGCTGAATGTGCTTCTCTCAGTTCCTGTGTTCAGTATTGATTTCACAAAATCTTTTCAATATGAAAATTTCATTAAATCTTCATTAATTACAGGTATCTTAAAACCCTTGGCCTGTTTCGGAATATTCACAGTATTCATTCGTTTCGGCGGATTCAGGGAATTTCCTTCACTTAAACTCTCTCATATTCTCCTGGCGGCAGTGCTGATTTTCGGAATTTCCAGAATTGTCTGGGGCAGTCCTGTTCCTAAACTTGAAGACGAACTAGCATATTACATTCAGGCACTCATTTATTCAAAGGGACAGACTGTTCAGAAAATAATGCCCCCTGACGGAATTTCACTGGAAAGAATCAGAGATATTATGCAGATTCCGTACATCATATTCGACGGAGATCTCTATTACAGTGCACATTATCACGGCTGGTCTCTCCTTCTGGCGCTTTTCAATAAAATGCATCTGATTTCTTTTGCCGGAATCACTGTTTCCATCGCTATCTCTGCTGTATTTTTTCTGATCCTCAAGGAACTTTATCCTGACGACAGCGAAATGTCCTTTATAGGAATGACAGTGCTTTTTTCCACGCCTTCCTTCATCTTTCTCTCATCCACGTATATGTCTCACAGTTTTACTCTCCTTCTGAACAGTCTGATATTCTATGTCTGGCTGAAAGGGAAAAAAAATCCCAAGCATCTCCTGCTGCTGTTCCTTCTTGTTCCTGCAGTCCTCATCACAAGAATTCAGTCAAGTGCTGCATTTTTCTCAGCTCTGATAATTTCCGATCTGACAGAAATCATCCTCCAGAAAAAATCTTTCAAGGATATATTATATCTCAGAACAGTTTCTCTTTTCTTCTCGGTTCTCCTCGGTGCAGGAGCAGTCTGCTTCTATTACACTCAGTTCCCTGCAGGGAAAATATTGCTGACGGACCATTATTTCAGTCAGTTTCTTGCAAAAAACTGTCAGAGTCTCGGAATCGGTGAAAATCACGGATGTTTTCCCACATACGGCACACTCGGTCACTCCCTTCGAAAAATGGCACTCATCAACTTGGAGGAGCTTTACAGTCTGAACAGTGTTGCCTCTCCGGCAGGGATTCCTCTTCTCAGCATCATTATATATTCATTCTGGAAAATAAAAAAATCCTTTATTCTATGGAAGAATGAATATACTCTTCTGCTGGTAACACTGTCTCAGATTGGGATTTACGGACTTTACTGGCACAACGGCGGGGAAAGCTACCAGGGACGCTACCTTCTTGACGGCCTCTTTGCATTCATGATTCTGGGTACATCTGCGTTAAAGTTTATTCTTAAGGATTACGGAAGGACCCCTGCCCTGCTTCTTCTCGCTTTCTCTCTTTTTGACATTTATTTCATAAAGATCAGAGGGGAGTTCATAAATCCTTTCATTGAACCGATTACAGACATTCAAAGAATTGGAAACGGCAAAACTGAGAACTGTCTGTTTAACGGAAAAACTGCTTCCCTGCAGAACAGAACCTTTGAGACAGTGTCCGAATTTAACGGCTCTAAATCATTTTTTACACTCAGGCAGACAAAGTCATTCCTGAATACCGGAAATGTCAATATGTTTGCTCTTTCTGAAACGATTGATGAAAAAGGTTTTTTCAAAGACCGTTTCGGAAATTCATTTGTATGGGATTCAGAATATAATGAAAATGAAATGATACTCTCAGCGTTAAATCTGACATCTTTATGCACACTGAAATTTAGAGAACCTGAATTCCACAAGGGGAAATGGATGAAGCAAATAACCTTTCCGAAGCCCTTAATGGAGAAAAACCGACCATGAACAGCAAATTGACGGCCGGAATTCTATTTTTCCTGTTGCAGATCTCAGCTCTTTTCCTTGAAGAATTCAGATTCAGCCTCTTCTTTGAAATGTTTGATGCTGATGCTGTTTTCCTTCTTTTTCTTTTCGGCTTTTTTAAGTACAGGGCAAAGACAGTGGAAAAAGGTCTTTATCTTCTGAATTCTCTGATCCTTGTATCTTACAGCTCGTACAAAGGAGTTCTCTTCCTCCACGAAACAGAAATTCCCAGGCTGAGTCTTTATTTCAAAGTATACTTTCTTTTTAGTCTGATTTTCTATCTTTACATTATTCTGAAAATGAAATCAGAAAGAACCCTGTTCTGGGCAACTCTGATTCTTTCTTTTTCCATATTCAATCTTAATTATTTTTTCAGTCTGTCTTTTCGTACAGTCCCTCATCTTTTTTATGTGATTTATTCGATACACTATTTCAGGAAGAAGAACGATAAGTCAAAACGACTTGCACTTCCAGACATTTCAGTCATCTTTCTCGTATTTTCTGCATCTTTGTCTGCATTCTTAGGTGTAGACATTTTCAGATCTGTTTCAGCACTCAGTTCAATTTTATGCGCAGCCGGTGCATACTTTCTTGCATCTTCCTCAACCGCAAATGAAAAGAAAACAGTTCAGCTGCTCTTTGTCTTTCAGTTTCTGTCTACGACTGCAGTCTTTTTACTTTTCATTATTATCAGACATCTGTTCGGGACAGTTCCGGCCGATGACAGGTATCTTGCAGGATTTCATGTTAACGGGATAGGACCTTACATTACCTTCTTTTTTCCTGCTTCAATGCTATTCGCTCTAAGAAATTCCAAAACGCTTATCTCTTCTGTTTTTTCAGTTCTTACAGCATCAGCTGCAGTTTTCATTGTCATCTACTGCCATAACAGATCTGCACTGGCTGCAATATTAATTTCATTTGCAGCTTTCCTTTTTCTGCGAAAAGCGGATAAAAGTCAAAATAAAATATTCCATATTTTTACTTTAGCTGCATCTGGACTGATAACCCTTTCTGCATCTTTTTTCCTTATAAAGTATTACAATGCAGTCAACTTGGATACTTTCTGGATTCGAACGGATATTTGGAGAATTTTCATTGCAAAGACTCTGCATTATTCACCATGGACAGGCTTTGGGCACGAAAGCTACCATGCAGTGACATTTTTGAAGGGTGACTTTCTTCAAAAACCTGATTTCGGCACTCAGGCAGGACTCATTCGCAATATGGGAGCCGACACCCATCCCCACAATTATTTCTTCGTTTTTCTTTATTCAGGCGGAATTCTCGCACTGACTGCATTCCTTTTTGCATGTTTCTGCACTGCGGCAGAAACCTGGCTAAGATGGAAAAAAGGATTCGGGATGTACGGAATATCCGAAGTATGCACATTTATCGGGATCTTAATATTCGGCCTTCTGGACAGCAATTTAGCCGAACCTCAGATTCAGGCGGTCATTCTTGTTTATTTCGGCTTTTATATCAGAAGATTAAGAGCGTTTTCTTTTCAGATAAAGTCTCCTTTCAATGTTATCATTTCTCGCTCTTTTGCATATACTGTAATTATTCTATATTTATGGATATTTTATAATTTCGAAATATTTTACAGAAAAATGATCATTTTGAAACCTTATCTGGATTTCAGCAGATACGATTATATTCATATCAGGCCTGAAGTTTCAGAAGAAAAACTTAAAAAAGCAGAGACTTTTATCCATTATGAATTCTATTCCATTACTTCTCTGAACTATTCATTAAACTCTGAAATCCTGACACTTCTGGGGGAAAAGTCAAACAACAGGCAAAAAACAGAAGGGGCGCTGATTGAACTGAAAAAATGTGTAAAGCAGCTGCCGATATCTCCCTACTGCAGCAGGAGAATTTCGGAAATTGAAGAGAGGTCCGGAAATACGCCTGAAGCGGAACACTGGAAAGAAGAATACAGGAAAAAGGACCCATACCATTTTTACAAGGATTGAAGCAGTCGAACTGACAATTCTGGCGGACAGCTGTGGTGCATAAGCAGAAATACACGGTCCGACTGAAAAGGGTCAGGCATTTATGGAATAACCTATGAAAAAAATTATAAATTCATTTTCAGGCAGGGACAAATCCTGCAGTCTATGCAGCATGCTTCAGACAGTTAAGCAGATTCTAAATCAGAAAGCTGTGAGATATTCTATATTTCTTTTTTCGATTCTTCTGTGTGCTGCCGGATTCTTAAATCTTCAGACAGAACGGCTTGCCGATCTCGATTTTGACACATCGTATGTTCTGTACGGACTTATGTTCGACCGACAGATTCTGAGTATAAACCCTCCGATTCTTCACCCTGCCATCAGCCTGGCATACTTTCCTTTTCAGGTTTTTCTCAGTGCAGGAATTCATCCAATGACATCTCTTCAGCTGCAGTACGGGATTTATCTTGGACTTTCCGTCATTTTATTTGGACTGCTTTGCTACAGACTCACGGAAAGGGGAATATTTTCTTTCATTATGGCGGGATTGTTCAGTTTCTTCCCATCCATTCAGATAATCATTCAGACAATGGACGACAATATTTATTCCTATCCGTTCCTGTTCACAGGACTTATTCTCGCGTTCCCTGCCGCGAAAAAAAGGCCTCAGATATATATCTCAGATTTCTGGGATGTGTGATTATCTTCAGCTTTATGGTCTTTATATCTATGACCTCCTTCCTTTGGGTATTCTTTCTGTCCTTTCTTTTTCTCTTAAATATTTTTACCAGCCTTTCCGTGAAGGAAGGTCTGAAACTCCTGATTCCTGTAATCCTGACGGGAATTATCTGCACAGCAGGATTCTTTGCATTCTTTTCTTCTTTCCATTCTCTTCCGATCAAAGACTTTGTCCGGGAAACGTTAGGCTTCAGTCAGAATTTTTCATCAGTAAATTCATTACTTCTTGAAAATTTTTCAAAACTGGAATACATAAAGTTTTCTCTATGGCAGGGTCTTTTTTCCGTTCCTCGCTCAGAAACAGCTGCATCACCTCTGAGCCATATGCTCTCGTTCATTACAGCTAAATCGAAAACAGCATATCCTCTCATTTATCTGGTGTTCTATTATCTTTTTATTTTAAAACTTTTTATAGGCTTTCGAAAGAAAAAAAATGCTGAAGATTTTTCTCACGCAGCAAACCTTCTTTTATTTCTTGTTCTGAATCTTTTTTTTCTGCTCTGGTACAAGGAGGACTCAAGCTTTCATGAGCGGTGGGATTTTTTCTATCTGACTTTTCCCTGGACAGCACTCCTTGTATTTCGAAGCAGAAAGAAGACTGATGCAGTATTTTTTTTCCTGCTGCTGTCTGTTCCTCTTTATTTCGGAGCCAGGATATTTTATCATTCAAAGGACAATTATTCCGACTTCCGCAGCGTAAAAAAGAATGAAGGAAAATATGAAATGTATGTCTTTACACAGGATGAAGTGATCAGTCCTTCGAGCAGTATGGTGCATATCCTTAAGGACTATCGACCGTTGAAAATAGTAAAGATGGCGGAAAAACCCAGATATGAAGCTCATCTTTACCCTTTTTTTCTGATCTCAAAGGAAGCATTTCTTCAGGATAAAAACTTTCAGGAAAGCCGGGAAGTTTTTCTGTCAAAAGAATCTGCAGGATTGATTGAAAAGAACAGTAAAGGAAATCCTTCAAAATGAAAAAATCAATAACAGCACTTACGGTATATTCTTTACTGACCTGTATTTTTTTTCTGCCGATTATCCTGGGAGAAAAGAATTTTATTATTCATGACAATTTTAATTTCTTTTATCCCCTTTTCAAGGAAAGATTTCATCTCTGGGACTTCAGGCTCCAGTCCGGCTTCCCGATAGGAAGCGAACCTCAGTACCAGGCTTTCTACCCTGTTCAGTATTTATTTCCTTCCTCTTATTTCGGATTCCATGCATATCTTATCTTCACTGTTATTTCTTCCTGCTTTTTCGCCTATCTGCTTGCATTCCGGCTGACTCAGAGTTTTGCAGGAGCCCTTCTTGCCGGTCTTATCTTCGGATGGAGCGGAAGCATCACAGCGCAGGTGACGATGGCTGTCATTCCAGTCTCATCTTCCTGGCTCCCTCTTCTTACACTTTCACATCTTCTGATCTTTGAACAGCCGAACAGCCGTGCCAGATTCCTTTTCAATGCTGCGATCACATATCTTTCAGTCACCTCGGGAAGTCCGCAGACAGTCTTTTTCAATTTTCTCTTTGCATATCTCTTTCTAGCTTTCAAAATCCGATACCCGAGAATTCCTTTTCTGAACAGAAAGAACGGCGGGGCAATTTCTGATAGAACTGGAAATGAAAAACTGGAATTAAAACCTGTGTACACTGTCCTCCTTTCGACAGGCGCAGGAATACTGCTCTCGTCAGTTTCCCTCTTTCCGCTGATTGAACTGATGAAATATTCAGACAGATCAGTTTCCATAGACAAAGCTGCATTTAATTCTTATCATTTTTCATTTTCTGACCTGATAAAAATTCCCTTCCCTTATTCTTTCGGAGGTCTGACAGAAAACAGTCTCTTTCGTTTTTCCTACATTTATCCCTCTACTGCGATTGATAATTTTCATGAACATCAGCGTTATATGGGAATCATCTCCTTTATCATTGCATTTATCGGATGGAAAAACACTGAAGACAGACGCCTGAAAGCCTTTCTAGCTTCAGGGTTTATTTTCTACCTTCTGTATTCTCTTGGAACAGAAACTCCTTTAGGCAGACTGATTTACGGTATTCCTGTAATCAGCAAATTCAGAGGACCCAACAGACATATACTGGAACTGACTCTGATTGTTTCCATCCTTGCTGCATTCGGAATCAGAAGGATTGCAGAAAACGGAAGATACGCAGGGCCAAAAGAAAGATTTCACTTTCTCTATTTCACATTTTTTTTCATTCTGGCACTTTTCACTGCAGTGCTGTCGGTACCTGATCTGAAAAGCAGATATTCTGCGGTCAATTTTTTCAGTTTCTACGGAAACAATCTGCTCACATTCCAAATATCAGTTCTTTTAATATGTTCTATTATATATTATTTTTTCTATAATAAATTCAGTGCAAGGACTGTCTTTATTTTTCACTTCATCATAAGTATGGATTTCCTTGTCACAGCCAGACACCAGGATTGGTACTGTCTCTCCCAAAAAAAGGAAACTGAATTTACTGAACTGGAAAAAAAAGTTCAGCGTCTGACTGCAGATTCCGGAACCTTTACAAAATTCATTATCCCAGGACATGAAGTACGCGATTATTATTCAGTGCCGAACACAATGCATGAGAACTTGAATGACAACAGGAAGGTAAATCTGAACATCAGAGGATATTCAATCTACTCTCCCCTTGCAATGAAGGACAGTGCAAGGATGATTCAGCTGACAGAAGGCGATCCTGCATTAGGCGGACTTTTTAATTATAAATATACAGCACTTGTGCATTCTTCCCCCGTTTCGTCGGTAGCAAAGCCTTGGAAGGCAGGAACATGTCCTAATAATATTGCATATCTATATTCGGAAAAAGAGTCAGATGTTCTGTTTGCAGAAAACATTGTTCCCTCAGGCGGAAAAGTGACTCTCATCACATCCACTGACTGTCTTGAGGGAAACCTTCATGCAGATGAAATACTTGGAAAAGCCAGATTTTACAGCAGTGAAAACAAAATGATCGAAAAGATTATAAGAAAAAAAGATACCGTGCCCAACTTTGCAGCCTGCTCGCTTGTACATGAAAATCTTTACAGAAAGTTTCGTTTTGATCGGACAAAATGCGGATTTACTGCAGAGACGAAAATTGAACTGCCCGAAAATTTTGAAATTCGCAAAATCAGTTTTATCTCGGAAAAGGGAATACTGATTGTTTATTCTGTATCTGCGGGAGAAGGAAAGAACCGCATATTCCATTATCCTGTAAATTCAGAAATTTTAAAGACAGGCAGCAGGACACTGCTTTCTGAATCAGGGCTGACAGTTTATGAAAACAGCAGTGCTCGGCCTGAATTTTACTTTGCCGAATCCGTTTCAGCAAGGACACATGAAGAAATATATAATGATTTTATAAATAAAAAATATTTTGAATTGGGAAAATTCGGAGTGTATGCAGAAAATGCGACTGCCGAACAGGAGCTGAAAAACAGCAAATTTTCTCCTTCTGAGGGAAGGGTAAGTTCCTTTGAAAGAAACCATCACTCGGTAAGCCTGCTTACGGAAAGTTCAAGTTCTCAGTTTCTTGTTCTGAACCACAGTTTTTATCCAGGATGGAAGGCTTATATAGACGGACAGGAAACAAAGATATACAGAACGAATTATATTATGAGAGGGATATCTGTTCCGGAAGGCAGACACAAAATAGAATTCAAATACAGACCATCAGCATTCTACTTGGGGCTCACAATATCATTTTTCACATTTTTCATAATGATATTGTTTTTTTTTCTGGGCAAATGGAAGAAAACCCATTCAGCTTTCGATGTCTGACCTGAAAAGGTTCTTTTCGACAGAACCTTTTTCATATATTTCGCTTACTATATAAATCGGTCTTCCCTTCGATTCTACGTATATCCTGGCAATGTATTCTCCGATGACTCCAAGACCGATCAGCTGAATTCCTCCCAGGAAAAGCCCAGTCACAATTGTAGATGCATAGCCGGGTACATCGATTCCCAGGATCATAGTTCTGGTGATCAGGAAAAATGCGTAAGCAAACGCTAAAGTAGAAATAAAAAAACCGATATAACTCCAAATTTTCAAGGGCATTGAGCTGAACATAAGAATCCCGTCAAGAGCAAAGTTCCAGAGCTTCCAGTAGTTCCATTTTGTCTTTCCCATATACCGAGGTTCCCTGTCATAATAAATGGATGTCTGACGAAATCCTACCCATGCGAAGATTCCTTTCATAAATCTGTTCCGCTCACCCAGCATTCTTACTGCATTTACCACTCTTCTGTCCATCAGTCTGAAATCGCCTACATTGGGAGGAACGGGCACCTCACTTAAAAAATTGATAAATTTGTAAAAGATACCTGCAGTCGCTTTTTTTAGAAAGGTTTCCCCCTGTCTTGTGCTTCGGACTGCATGCACAACATCAAAACCTTCTTTCCATTTTTCCACCATTTCTTTAATCAGTTCGGGAGGGTCCTGAAGGTCACTGTCTATTGGAACAGCACATTTTCCTTTTGAAAAATCCAGACTTGCAGTCATTGCTGCCTCTTTGCCGAAATTTCTGGCAAAATTGATAATTCTGATTTCCGGATTCTGCACAGAGACCTCAGTAAGTTTTTCAAGTGTTGAATCCCTGCTCCCGTCGTTTACACATACAATTTCGTAACTCAAATTCAAGGACTTGAGGACAGGAACAAGTCTCTTGAAAAGCATATCAATATTTTTCTCTTCATTGTACATTGGAATGAGTACAGAAATATCAGGGCTTTCATCACTGTTCATATTCACATAATTGAATTTCCAGTTCAGGTTTCAGCTTTTTTTCCTTCCTGAAATAAAAATATAATCAGAAGAATCGTATCGGAATTTCTGCTCTGCATACTCAAAAAATCACACACAGCCAGCTCAATTGATGCCCCAAAGCAATGTTTTCCGAGTTTTGCCAGTCCTGATAAAACAGTATCCTTCTGATTTTTGTATATTGAGATGACAGATTTGAAATTATGTATTGGATAAAAAAATGAGCATACCCTGGAAGATGCTTTTTCTTCTGCAAAAACATATCAACCAATGACAACCTTTACTTGCATTTTTGAAAGCAGGTCTTCGAATAGGTTCTGCTGAGGAAAAACTATGGATCTGAAAGAAGAAGAGATTTTAAAGGATAAGATATTTACACATTGGTACTATGTATCAAAATGGAATGCTTTGAAGAATTTCGTCAGAATTTCAGACTATAGAGAGACTCTGGACATCGGTGCAGGTTCCGGCATTTTCACAAAATTTCTTCAGGAATCCTCCAGCCTGAAAAAATCCGTCTGCCTGGATATCGGATATTCAACTGACTTTGAAGAAACATACAAAGGAAGGACAATCGAGTTCAGAAGATCCATAGATAAAAGTGACGCTGATCTGGTACTTATGATGGATGTACTTGAACATATACCGGACGATGCTGAATTTCTGAAGCAGTATGTATCCAAAATCAAGCCTGGCACAGATATTCTGATTTCGGTACCTGCATTTCAGTTTCTTTTTTCGGGACATGATTATTTTCTGGAACACTGCAGGAGATACAATTCCAAAACACTGATAAACACAGTAGAAAAAAGCGGACTTACTGTAATCAGATACAGCTACTTTTTTGGACTTCTTTTCCCTTTGATTGCAGTCATCCGTCTCTTCGGCAGACTGAAACTGAAAATATCAGGCAGAAAGGAAGAGGCCAAATCTGATTTAAAGCTGGTTCCCCCTTTTTTAAATACGGCCTTAATTCAAATCCACAGACTGGAACTTCCCTTCTTCAAATGGAACAGGATTGCAGGTCTAACCCTTTTCTGCCTGGCAAGAAAAAAATAAACTTCATTATAAAACTCTTCAGTGGAGACTGCTGAACCGTTGATTCTGAAAATTAAGTTGCATTCAGCTATTATCATTTTTTTGTAGATCTTGGTAAATTATATGAAACTGAAATTGATCTATTTTCTCTGTTTTTCAGCCGTTTTTTTAAAGCTTTATATTTTCGGGAATCTTTACAATACAGCAATCCATCGAAATGGACAGTTTTTCGGAATATTTTACAATACTCAGGACAATCTGTCATATATCTCCTATATTAAACAGGCGGAAAAAGGTTTTTATATGTTTTCAGATTTATATACTTCAGATGAAAACATAAGAGGACTCATCAATCCGCTCTTCCTTCTGATAGGCAAATTCTGCGGTCTTTTCCATTCTGATCCGGCATTGACATTAATGTTCATTGGAGTCCTTGCCGGTGTGCTGCCGATGCTGGCAATTTACGGAATATCCGGAATGCTCTATCCTGAAAAAAAGGCAGAGTTCACTCTCGCGGTAAGCTTTCTGATGTTTTTCGGCTCAGGGGTATCCTGGATATTTCTTAAATATAAAATGTTCAAAGAACCGGGAATTGATTTAAGTTATTTTGATCTTTTCGGATACAGCAATTATATCGTGTATCCTTTTCACTGTACGATATCGTTAATAATATCGCTTCTTACTTTTTTAATGTTCAAGACAGTAAAGCAGGCCAGCTTAAATAATATTTTTTTACTGACGGCTGCATCCTTGTTTCTTTTTTTTTCAAGGCCTTATGAATATCCGATCATTTTCGCTTCATATCTTCTGTTCAGCCTGTATGAAAACCTCCTGAAAAAAAGAAATATTTCAGAATTGTTCAGCGCATCCTTTGCCTCACTTACAGCAGTTCTTATTTTAGGATCAGCCTATTATTACTGGTTCTCACTTCAGGATGTCTGGAAAAATTTAGGTTCCATTTCAGCAAACATATCGGTTTCCAGGACGAGCTGGATTCTAGGTACAGGAGTTTTTTTTCTGCTCTCCTGTGTCTCGCTAGTAAGGCGTTTCATTGACAGGAATTTGAACTTTTTTTCATTTTACTTCATCCTGTTCATTCTTTTGAACCTTATATTCAACATCAGAAACTCAAAACTTTCAGGAAGTTTCGTCTTCTTCCTGTCCTTTTCTGCATCTGAGGGATTTTTTATAATCTATGAAAGCATCAGAACACTGAAAAGGAAATATTTCAGGACTGCCGCCTTTGCGGTTCTGTATGCTTTTTTTCTGTCCGCATCCATTAATTTCTTTACTGCAGTTAAACTTCTGGAATATGCTGTTCCGCTTATGGATAAAAATCTTTACAGTCTGCTGAAAAAAATTGACACTGAAAATGAAAGCAGAACAATCCTGTCTTATTCAAACCTGAATGAATTCATTCCGGCATTCACAGGAATGAAGGTCTATTCAGGTCACTGGTCGCTGACAAATAATTTCCGGGAAAAAAATCAGCAAATCGACAGTCTTTTGAAAGATGGACTGAAAGAGATCCAGAAACAGGATACCCTGCTGAAATTTCTGAAAGAAAGCCGTATTCAGCACATCCTTCTTGAAAAAAAACATTTCACTGAAATGGGTGACCATCTTCTAAAAATCTATGAAAGCGGAAACTGGGTATTTGCAAAAACCCGTCAAAACTGATGGCGGCAAAAGAAAACTGCCTTGACATCACGGCGTCATTGCGCTGTTCAATCGAGGCGTTGGTTTTCCGAAAGTATACAATGATCAGAATCCGAAGTTCGTCATTCCTTTTCAAAGAAAAGTTTTTCCACAACTGCAGCACCGGCACCGTTGACTGAAACCTGGATCTTCCCCTTGCCTTCCCTCACTTTTTTATCCAGTTCTTCCGCCTTGCCTTCAGGAATATTGTACCGTTCAATACCCGCAGTGAAACGGCCTCTTTTACACTCTCCTTTGATGAAAACAGTGCACCCGGTTTTATCAGCACCTGCGGGAATGAAAGAACTGTCTGAAGGACTGCTGCAGTAGGCATATTCTGAAGTCAGATCATAGTTCGCCGCACACGGGTCGGGAGTCTTGTATACAACCCGGTATATCAGATAATGACCCGTCAGTATGTTAACAGGATCATATCCTTCTATCTCAAAAACAATCTTCTTTCCCTCACTGACAATATTCCATTTATAGACGGTAAAAAACATAAGTGAAATTAAGGGGAAAACAGCGGCAAAGACAAGAAAACGAAATGATCTCATAAAAACTTCTCCATAATCTGCTGAACCTGCTCTCTTTTCTTTAAATAGAGCCAGGACAGTCCAATAATCAGAATGCCTGAAACAATCAGTCCCAGAGCAGTAAATGCTAGAGATTTTATTATTTGGAAATATATTATCAAAAACCTTATCCCAACGCCTGCCAGGAAAAAATCAAAAAGTCTCTTCTGGCCCTTTTGAAGAAAGAGAACAGAAAAGGAAAACCAGATCAGAAGAAACAGAACGGCATCCAGAATTTCAGAAGAAATTCCGGTCTCTTTAATCCAGACAAATACAAAATAAAGGATTCCTGCAATGCAGGCAGAATAAAATGCTTTCTTGTTCTCATTGTATTCAAATTTTCCGAATCCGACAGCCGCCAGTGCCCCTGCAAGAATGCCGATCGCCGCAAAAGCTCCGCTCGAAGCCTTTTCCCCATCCAGTACAGAAAGAAAAGAAGTGGCGAAAATTACTGTCGCAACTGACCAGAATCGGTGACCTGCAGCCAGGTGGGAATATCTCTCACCAAAGAAATGAAACAGGGATCCGACCGCGTAAAAATAGACAGGGAAACAGGAAAGAAGCATAAAAGTCGGTTCTTTGAAATCTCCTCCGAACTTATGGTCGTAAACATAGCCGGATACTGCAGTAATCAGGCCCACGATCCATAGATTCACGGAAGTGTGGGCTTCTGCATAAATGACAAGAGGCAGAGTCAGAACAACCCAAAAACCTGCAGCCATATAAAATTCCCCGCCGGTATTGTAAATCTGAGAAATCAGTCCGATTGAAGCAAGAATGAGTATCAGAAGGGCGAGAATCAGCCATTGCTTCAGATTCTGACTTTCATTCTTTTCCGCGTAAAGTACACCGGCTCCCGTGCAGCCCAATATGATAAAATCGAAACTCAATTTGATGAAATTCGGAATTGATTCCCAGTTGGATGCGATCAGTGCAATGATGCCGAGACACAGTACGGAAACTCCAAGAGTAATAATCGAATAGACCGCCAGATTTTTTCCCGGCTGCTTTTCTTCATAATCCAGGATTGCAGAAGACTGTTCCGAAGAAATCAGTCCGGCACTGCGCCAATTTTCCAGTTTTTTTTCCAGACTTTTCAAGTTGCCAAACATTTTTATCCCGTAAGGTTTTAAGATGCTGTTAGTATTCTGAGACTTCAATTTCAGTCAAGTCTTATTTGCTCACGGGAAAGAGAATTGAATCTTGCATTTTTTTATTTATACCGATAATCAGAATATGGTCGGGAATGCAGATTATTTATCTTTGGGCGGAAATTTTACATGCCCGAAATGCCAAAAAAAATCCAGGTTATCCAAACTTCCCGAAGAGCCAGGTCTGTACAAAATCACCTGTTTTTACTGTAAGCATCAGATTCTCCATAAAATAGAGGCCCCGGAAGAAGAGCCAGTGCTTGAAACTGCTGCCGTCTCCCTGGCCAAGGAAGAAGAAAAACCTAATCCTTCTGTAAATATTTTTCCAGTTCAGGAAGAGACAAAAGAAGCAATTCGACTCGAAGAAGAGATCCCCAATGAGGACTCTGCAAAATCTGAGGAACTGAATCCGACTGCAATACTTAAGTCAAAGGATGTGGAAAAACCCTTTTTTGAAGTTAAGAAAATTCAGGTTCCTATCCCTCCTCCAAAAGAGGCTCCGCCTGCAGGATTGGAAGAAACAATACGGATGCCTTCTCTTTGGGATGAATTTCTTTATTATATACCTCCCTTTCTGAAAAACAGATTTCTGATGCTCACAGCAATGACTCTGCTTTCCTTAAGTCTTCTGATCATACTTCCGCTGAAGGCTGGATATGATGAGGCGAAACTGGAACTGGACAGCCTTCTGAAGGAACTGGGCAAGAACAAACCATCCCGTATTCTGGACAGGGAAGGGAACAAGGTCTCCGAAATTTATCAGAAAAAAACCGGCTCGATGAAGCTGACAGAATACCCCGAACTCCTGCGTAAAATCATTCTGACGGTCGAGGACAGAAGTTTTTACAGACACAGCGGAATTGATCTGGCATCCATTGTAAGAGCAGGATACAAGAACCTGATTCATCTGCGTTATATTCAGGGGGCATCCACAATTACTCAGCAGCTCGCAAGAATACTGATTAATGACAGAAGAAAAAGTTTTTTCAGAAAATTCAGAGAAGCGATGGTTGCAATTGCACTTGAATCCAGACTGAGCAAGGATGAGATACTGGAAGCCTATCTGAATCAGGTGTATCTGGGACACGGTGCATTCGGAATAGAAAATGCTTCGCATTATTATTTTTCAAAAAAGCCTTCAGAACTGGATCCGATGGAGATGATACTTATCGCTTCTCTTACATCTGCGCCTAACAAATATTCTCCATTTAAATTCCCTTCACATTCACTTTCACGGATTAAGACAATTACGAACACACTGGCTGAACAGAAAATCATCAGTGAAGACTACAGGGAAAAAGTTGTAGGATTCTTCAACTCACTGAAACAGCCTGCCTACTCTACTGTTTTCGGATCCAGATACGATATGGCTCCTTTCGTAACGGAACATGTCAGGGAAATTCTTAAAGCAGCTGAGCCGAATATCAATATTTATGACGTGGGCGGATATACTGTTGAGACGACTCTTTTGAGCAATGCTCAGGAACTCGTACCTGCTCTCGTTAAGGAGCATTTGGAAAGTCTCCGGAAGCGGAAAATTGTACAGCAGATCAAGGTAAGAGACCTGAATTCAAAGGCAGAAAAGAAAGTTCTGGAACTTCAGGCAGCAGTCATTGGACTTGATCCGCAGACAGGCGAGGTGCTTTTTATGCATGGGGGCGGAGAGGAGTTTCATTCAGGAAATCAGTTCAACAGAGCAATTCAGATGAGAAGACAGACAGGCAGTGCAATCAAACCGGTCATTTATTCTGCTGCAGTTGATCTCGGCCTGGTTTATCCCTCAATGATTATGCTCGATCAGCCGCTTGTGATACGGGGCGGGAACGGCAAATCATTCTGGTCTCCTGACAATTTCGGTGATGTATATGAAGGAGAGATTTCCGTCAGGGATGCTCTCGCAAAATCCAAGAATACAATTGCAGTTCAGATAGGAGAACGTCTGGGTCTTGCAAATCTGGAAAGATACTTCGCAAAGTATTTTTTCCCGGATGATACGGAAAGAGGCAAACGGTACAGAAGCGATCTGACAGTCTCACTCGGTTCATTGGAAATATCTCCTTTGGAAATGGCTTCTGCATTTTCTGCATTTGCAAATGACGGAAAGATCAGAAGACCTTTTCTAATACGGAGAATCACAGATGCAGACGGAAAGGAAATTTTCAATTCAGAAAAAAACGATGAATTCAACCTGAAAGTTCCTGAAGAAAGAAAGGTGATTGAAAGTGATGCTGCAGATATTATGGTAAGTATGATGAGAGGGAGTGCAAATGCAAGCGGAGTCAGAAGCACCGGTTATGCAGGGGAACTTGCTGGAAAAACGGGCACTACAAATGACCATGTGGACACCTGGTTCGCTGGAGTGAAACCCCGTCTCTCAATGGCAGTATGGATAGGCTATGACGATGCCACTTATGGAATGGGAAGACAGGGCATGGGTGCAACATTTGCAGCGCCTCTATGGGGAAAAATCGGTCAGGAGCTTTCTAAAAGAAAACTTGTCCCTGAAGAAAAATTTCAGTTTTCCCGGAAGGCACAATGGGCTGCGGTCTGCAGGGAATCCGGTCTTCCCGCAGGAGACGACTGCACTGACAAAAGGCAGGATCTGTTTACAAAGAACTCCAAACCGGCATCAGTGTGCAAGTTTCACAGCAGAACGGATGACAAAGAACTTTTAAAGAAACTTTTCCAATGAAAATTTTATTTTTCTTCATTATATTATATTCGTCCATTTCGGCAGGAGACGGGATATTTTACTACGAGGAAGCCCTGAAGGCGGAAAAAATATCACCCTATTTTGCGATTCCTCTTTATGAGACATTTCTGGAAAAATCGGAAGTAGGCTCATTCAGAAAGGCAGCCATATCCAGACTGTTCGACCTGTATATGCAGCATGGGAAGTATGAGGATCTGATCATACTGTCATCAAAACTCCCACTGGATAAAAAAAGACAGAAAAAACTGCAGCAGATTTTCAGACATATTGCAAAGGATACAGATCTCCCTGAAGAGGATATAGAAGGGTTTTTCAAGGATATGATAAACGGAAGTCTGGGAAGCACGAAAGAGACTCTGAACCGTCATATGAAAGGGAAAAATCAGCTGATGGTGAATTATATTTTTGCTCTCAAATTCAGGACTAAGGACTTTGATTCACTGGAATATCTGATCCGCGAATACCCTGAAATTAACCCGATACTCCGTCTTGCCTACTTTGTGAACAAGGAAGGAAACGAGGCAAAGGAATATATCAGGGAGACGGCTTCTCTGACTGAGCTCAGCGACGAACAGAAAATGGAGCTCCTTTATCTATACGGCATATATTTTATGAAGAGAAAAAATTATGCAAACAGTGCTAGGTTCTTCATGATGAGCGCATCGTACGACTCAAATGAAGACGGGAGACTTTCAGGCGGAATTCTGAGCACTTCAAAGGCTCTTTATCTGACAGGAAGAAAAAACGAAGCATGTGCACTGATCTCAGGAAAAAAACTCAATATCAGAAATGAGTCTGATGAATTCATGCGGATGTTCTGCTCGATTGAGGAGTCCAAAAAACTTCCGAAACTCATCGGCTCATTTTCCATACTGGCAGGAAGAGAGTCAGGTCAGGTATTTGAGCTTTATATAGGTCATAATGCAAGACGAAAACAGAAGGTACTGAAAAAATGAAGACATTGATTGCCTTTTTTCTCATTATGGTGAATCTCCACAGTACAGACGAGAAGACAGATTACCCTTTTTTTGAATTTCAGAACCAGTCTACGGTCATTCTGAAAAATGCAAAAATCCAAATCTGCCTTGTTGAATCAGAAAACCTTCTGAACAGGGAAAAAGAAACTGTCGAAGTCTGTCTGCCCGCAGCGGAAAATCTGGATTCTGTATGGCAGTATCTTCGCAAGGCCAAGATCACAAAGAAAACAACAGTCTGGAGATTTTACGAAGAGAGCGTAAAGACCAATCCTATGCTTGTCAATTCTCAAACGGAATATTTTCTGCAGTCTATCATTCTGAAGAAAAAGGACAGAAAGAAAATTCATCTGGAACTTCTGAACGACAGGGGTGGCTATTACTATATAGCGGCAAATCCGGATAAAATCATATTTGAAAAAGAAGAGAAATGAAACTCCACCACAGTAAAATCTGGTTTGCATCAGCAGTATTTCTTGCGATGTTTACTGTATGGAATTTCAGTTTTATGTCGTTCCTGAAGAGTTTTTCAGTACTGATTCACGAAATCTGTCATGCTTCCGTCATATTGATTTCAGGAGGAGGACTGGAAAAAATCCATCTTACTCCTTTTGAGTCAGGTGAAGTCCTAGGAAAGATTTCCGGATGGAGTTACTTACCTGCAGTTTCTGCCGGATACATCGGCTCATCTCTTTTCGGAGGATATCTTCTCCAGAAAGGATTCAGCACAGAATCTGCAAGGATACAGACTGCATTTATTTCTTTTATTCTGTCATTTTTTACATTATTTTATACTGATACACTTTCCTATGCACAGATTACTGGAATTATCTGGTCACTTCTCCTTTTTGTTTGCATTTTTATTCCCGAAAAAATACATTCTATGTTTCTTATTTTTCTCGGAGTCTCGTGTGCAATGTACAGCATCTACGATCTGACGGACTTTACCGGCAATATAGAGCTGACGGATGCCGGACTTCTGGCTTCAGGAAGCCGACAGATGCTTAGATCGACGGGGCTGGACATTTCACTCAAAAAACTCAGTTACATCATTGCAGGCAGCTGGAGTCTGATTTCCATATTTACAGTTGTCTTTTTTCTGAAAAAAACTTTCATAAGAAATTTTACAGAAGGAGAGTATGGGCTTGAAGAAATGCTGGCTGAGTATTCAAAAGGCAGAGTCGCAACAGACACGGCAGAGTGGTTTCTGAAAAAAGGAATTGATCTGAATGGAAAACCGCTCCCTGAAAAAATACTGAAGGAAATCAGGTCAAAGGAGAATAAATGAGCAGACGCAGGAGAATTTTAATTACAGGAGGAGCCGGTTTCATCGGTTCTCATCTATGTGAAAGGCTGATTGCTGAGGACAACGAAGTCATCTGTCTGGACAATTTTCACACAGGAAGGAAAGAGAATGTGGAAAAATTTCTTTCTCATCCTAACTTTGAACTTATACGTCATGACATAACAAAAGAGATTTATCTGGAAGTAGATCAGATTTACAATATGGCATGTCCTGCTTCTCCTGTGCACTACCAGGCCAATCCGATCAAGACTGTAAAGACCAATGTGCTGGGAATCCTGAATATGCTTGGGCTTGCAAAAAGAACCGGTGCCAGAATACTTCAGGCATCCACAAGCGAGGTTTACGGTGATCCGCTGGAACATCCTCAAAAAGAAACTTACTGGGGGAACGTAAATCCGATAGGCATCAGAAGCTGTTATGATGAAGGGAAACGGATCTCGGAAACTCTCTGTTTTGACTATCACAGATTCAACGGCGTGGATGTTCGAGTCATCAGGATCTTCAATACCTACGGTCCCAATATGCTCGAGAATGACGGAAGAGTTGTAAGTAATTTTATAGTACAGGCACTTAAGAATCAGGACATTACGGTATATGGCACAGGAGCTCAGACTAGATCCTTCTGCTATGTGGATGATCTGGCAGAGGGGATCATTAAAATGATGAATAAGGAAGACTTTACCGGACCGGTCAATCTGGGAAATGACAGCGAATTTACTGTGAAAGAGCTTGCAGAAGCAGTCATTCGTCTGACAGGTTCAAAATCCAAAATTATCTACAACGATCTTCCGAAGGATGATCCTTCACGAAGGAGACCTGATCTGACTCTTGCCCGGGAAAAACTGAATTACAGAATCACTGTACAGCTCGAAGAAGGGCTTAAGAAGACAATTGAATATTTTGACAGAGAAATCAAAAAAGGAATAAAGTGACCTTTTAAAAAACTTGCTGTAAGAAAAAATTTATTCTTTACAGTGCGTCTGTAATAAACTGAAAATGGAGCTGCGGATACTCTGAAATGATGAAAACAGCTCTATTTTTTTTTCTTATTTTTTCTTTTTCGATTCTTCCGAACAGGACAGGCTTATGCCCGCGCTTTACAAATTTGGAAGAGGCTCTGAAAAGAAAGGAAAAAGTCTGCGAGCTTGACCTGTCAGGGAAATCACTGTCTGAGGTTCCGGAAGCAGTATATTCGGAATTTCCTAAACTGGAACTTCTTAATCTGAGCAGCAACAGTCTGCGGGAACTTCCTAAAAAAATTTATAAAATTCCGAAACTGATCATCATCAATCTGAACAGAAACTATTTTAAAGAATTTCCTTCAGAACTTCTGGATTCAGATTCTCTCGAGAAAATCTATCTTGACGACAATGAAATTTCCCAGATCCCCCCGAATATTCACAGAATGAAAAATCTGACTTCACTCAGCATAATGAACAACAAGATTGAAGAGCTTCCAAAACAGTTTTCCCTTGCTGAAAATCTCGAATATCTGAATCTGATAGGAAATGATATTTCCTATCTGCCGTACGGTTTTGATTCTCTGGAAAATCTCTCAACTTTATATTTAGGAAATAATGAGAACTTAAGCATCAGCGAAGAACTTTTCAATCTGAAAAAACTGCAGAGGCTTTCTCTGAGCGGAATCGGCATTAAGACTGTTCCTTCAGAAATTAAAAGACTGAAAAGGCTGAAATGGCTCTCACTCAGTCATAATAAACTCGAAAAAATTCCTCCTGAAATGTGTGAGCTGAAAGAAGTGGAAATTCTTATTTTAAACAACAATCATCTGGAAACACTGCCGGAGGGAATGTACAGACTCAAGAAGCTGAAAAAAATATTTCTGAATGAAAATCCCCTGTCAGGAGTAAAACTGCTCGAGCTGAAGAATCTTCTCCCCGAAGCAGAAATTGAATACTGACTGATAACTACTGCACATATGGAAGCAGAATATTGAATTCAGACATTGCTGAATTCCCGAAAAGAAAGTTTTTGACCTCAGCTACAGTGATTTTCCCGTTAAGTTTTCCTATTATTTTCTCCACTAAAGTAAGTCCCAGACCGTAATCAAGAGTGCCGTAATCTTCATGAACCGCATTATTGATTCTGAAGAAAGGTTCAAATACGAGATTCCTGTACTCAGGGGGAATTTTGTATTTATCCGAGACTGAATTCATAATGGAAACGGAGAAGTTGATTTCGAAAGGATCAGCAATAACGAGAATGGAAGAGTTTTTTTCCGAAAATTTCATTGCATTCATAATCAGCTCCTCTACTGCCATTTTGAAAAAATCATAATTAAAAAATATTTTTCTGTCCTTATGGCCTTTCTTAAAATCACTGATTTTTACAGAATGCCCTCTTATATCTTCAAATCTTTTTACTGAGGCTACAGCACTCTGCATTGCTTTGTAAAGTTCTTCCGGAGAAGCCGGCCCAACCTTAAACCCTTCATCAATGACTGATTTTATCTCACTGAATCTGTTCAGTATTCTTTCAACGACCAGCTCATTGTCCTGAATCAGCTTTACCACTTCCTTTGATACAATCTTGTTTCCTTCATTGTCCTCAGGTGAAATCAGTACAAGATTCAATATGCTCGAAAGAATCCCGAATCCTGCACCTTGGGTAAAATTAGTTTTTATGCTGTCAAAGAGAGTTCTGTGCAGAAATCCCCTGCTTGTCGTGTCAGAATCAGAGGAATGCTTATCCTTATAACGGAACCATTCCAGCTGACTTTCCAGACGGTGCATTTTTTCCTTCTCTACGGTGTTTCTGAAATTGCGGAGCTGATTTGCCTCCACAGAGCGTCTAAGTTTTAAGGCAAAGTCCTCAGGGTGAATAGGCTTTATGAAATAATCATATACACCAAGCTTCATCACATCTACAATAGCTTCACTTCCTGTTTTGGCAGTCTGCACAATGATAATGGCGTCATTTCGAATTTCCTTTATCTTGGAAATCATTGTCTGTCCGCTCATAATCGGCATTTCCAGATCAGTGACAACCACCATATCGGGATTCTGGCGGAACAGTTTCAGGCCCTCTTCCCCATTTTCTGCGGTCATAGTCTTCAGACTGTTTTTTGAAATAATACGGGACAGCAGGTCTCTGGAACTTTTTTCATCCTCAACGACCAGTACTGTTTTCTGAATTTCGTCATTCGACATCGACGTTAATCTGAAACGTAGATTCTTTTTATCAACTTTTTTTTATGTTTTATAATCATTATCATTATGATATTTGTCTTGTATAGAAAATGAAACTGAATCCGAGTACGCAGTTTTCCATTCCAATGAAGTACATTCTCATTCGGTACATAAATTTTTAAACTCGCTGTATCCTGCATATTTGAAAAGAACGGAATAAACGGATTTAACAGATATGAAAAACAATGTCAAAAGTTTTTCCAGAAAGTGGACAGCAAAGCTTATCCTATGATAAGTTTTACCGTATGGAACAGGAAGACCTGCTATCTGCTTTTCAGTTTTTAAAATTTAAAACCTGCTTGACAGTTTTTTATGAGAAACGATATTTAGCCGACTTCAAGGAGGGATTCCTGACTTTGCGTTTATTCATTCTGATTACTGCTGCCGCTGTCAGCCTCTCCTGCTTTGAAGGCAAAAAAAACATTCCTGAATCAGGTTCAGGAATGATGGATCTGCGTTTATGGGACAAGACCCGGCAAAGTTCCCTGAAACTGAAAAATGACTGGGAGTTTTTCGAAGGAAATTTCTTTTCAGTCAGTTTTCTGAACCGAAATCCTTCGATTGCGGGCAGAAAATATTCATTGAACAGCCTGATGAATGTTTTCTCCTTATACAATTCCTCCGGAACCTTCCGAATGAAACTGCAGCTCCCGGAAACGCTCCCGCAAGAGCTCTATATACGCATCAGCGGCTGGAATTCGAACTACATTCTCTACGGGGGCGAAAAAGCCCTTCTCCAGTCCGGCAGGACAGGCTCCACGGCGGAGTCCTCGATTCCGTGGATGGATTCCAAAATTTTTCCATTAGGAAAACAGGAACCTGAACTTGAACTTCTGATTCACTCCTCCAATTTTCATTCTTTTCTGCCCGGATTCTGGGGAACTGTCGAAATCGGTACTTTAAGGGGGCTGGAACTGTCCTCTGGAATTGATTTCTGCATCAGTTTTACAGTGACTCTTTTGTTCTTGCTGACTGCAGTCTATTCCTTTCTGAGATTTCGCACCCATCGTTTTCTGCAGCTTGGTGCAACATCCCTCTGTCTCTCTTTTCTTTCCGCTTTTTCAGGAAAGTTCATTTTCAGCACACTGCTTACTGAATCGGATCTGATGAGTCTGCTGATAAAAATAAAGATGATTGCAAAAATCAGCCTTTTTCCTCTTCTGATTCTTATCCTCAGAGATCTGATTCCTTCATCTAAAAAACACCATACAGTCCTGAAAACCTTTCTTGTCCTTTCCTGCTCGGCTTTTCTTGTTTTTTTTGATGCACTGACAGAATTGAACATTGGTCAGCTGATGCTTCCCGCAATGCTCGTTCCGATAATGTTCGCGCTGTCTCTGAATTACCGCAGGAGCAGGACTCCTGTCTGGTCGGAAACGTTTATAGACAGCACCAAGGAAGAACTTGAGAAGGCCAGAACTGAACTGAAGGAATATAAAAAAAGTGTAGAATCAAAAATTATAGACAGATCATATAATATGATATCTTATATGGAGAAGCTGGAAATTCAGACCAATGAGATTGAAAAACTGAATGAACTCGTAGTCAATCTTCTTGCCGGTTCCAATATGAATGAGATGCTTCATTTAATATTTTCACATATAATAAATTTCTATAAGGCTGAAATTGCCTTCCTTTATTTCCTGGATACGGAAAAAAATGAGCTCTTCCCATATCGCGGAATGACAAAGGATATTCCGGAAGAAATTGCCGAATATATGAACACAAGCCGCATTCCGCTTTCGAGAGAGGCTGGTCTTTCCTATACCGTTTACAAAAAAAGGAAAACTGTATACCGGAAGAATTCAAAGACAAAATATGTCAGAAGAAGAGAAAACGCCGGAGACGGATTTCATCCTGAACTTCTTTCCACATTGTATATTCCCATCATTATCAAAGGAGATTTTCACGGAATTTTCTTTCTGGCTACATTCAACAAAGAACTGAATCTGAACAAAAATAAATTAAAATTTATTTCAATGTTCACAAGCCAGCTTGCTGCCGCCATAGAAAAAGAACAGATCTTAAGTCAGATGGAAAAGGAAAAGAAAAAGGCACTGGCACAGAGAGAGAGGGCAGTCAGAGCAAGAAAGGAAACTGAGGCCGCCAAGAAGGAAACTGAGGCAGTAAACGAACTTGCCAAAAGCATCAATGAGAATATGGAACTGAAAAACATAATGAAAAAAATCATGAATTTTGTCAGTGAGAACTATGGAATCAGATATTACAGTCTTTATCTGCTCAACAACAGTAAAAACAGACTGAGAATGCTTGAAGCAGTATTCCCTGAATTCACATCGGAAGATATTAGAAAGAAAATTATGCAGACATCCATCCCGGCTGACGGGGAAACAGGCGTTTTTTCATATATCTGCAGGATGGGCAAGATGGTTTATTTCAAAAAAATAAATGCAGAAAAGTCCAGCGAAGATGAACGGTCAGTGCTCGAAAATCTCAAAATTTCCTCGATGGCCGGAATTCCTTTGAAACTCAAAAATCAAACAATAGGCATTCTCAGCTTTTTCAGTCCTGAAGAAATGAAGCTGGGAAGAAATCAGCTCAGAACCCTGGCAAGCCTGGGTGAACAGGCAGCAGGCGTAATACACAACTCCAACCTGTATAAGCAGGTTCAGGAAGAAAAGGAGAAATCTGACAGACTTCTTCTGAGCATTCTTCCTCCCAAAATTGCAGAGGAGCTGAAGAATACCGGCAAAGTGGTTCCGATTGTCTACGATTCCTCCACTATTCTTTTCACTGATTTTGTCGGATTTACAAAGATTGCTGAAACACTTCTCCCCAAGCAGCTTCTGATAGAACTGGACGGTTTTTTCACTTTT
>DAORDI010000049.1:0-26503 GCA_035345895.1 Leptospiraceae bacterium | reverse complement strand
ATGAATTCAATGCAATTATGTCTGAAATTGCGGAAAGAACGAATCTGCTTTCTCTGAATGCTTCCATAGAGGCCGCACGTGCAGGTGAACAGGGAAGAGGGTTTGCTGTTGTTGCAAGTGAAGTCGGAAAACTGGCTGACAGCTCTTCAAAAAATGCTGAAATGATTCACAAGATTATTTCTCAGAGTGCAAGACATCTGAACCTGGGAAAGGTATCTGCATCAGAAAGTAATGAAAAAATATCCAGTCAGGAATCTGAGTTCAAGGAACTTGAAGAAACGATTCAGGATCTGAACGACAAAATTTCCACTCAGAGAGAATCCAACCTGGAAATGATCCAGTCTCTGAAACATCTGAAGAATACCGCACTGAATATTGGAAATCTTTCCAAAAAGCAGAAATCTTCATCTGCGGATGCCGGGAATTTCCTGAACGATATACTGAAAGGAATTGCTGAACTGAACTTCCAGGCAGAGGAACTGCAGAAAAGCCTGAAAAATCTGGAATCTCAGGCCGCTCTTCTCGATGAAAAAGAGATAGAATCAGGAAATACAGCCTGGGACGAAATGAGGATTCCCTGAATCTATTTCCTGTCCAGGGGCTTCTGAGTCACAGCTTTTTCGATTCTTGAATACAGCCCCTTTTCAAAAAAGGCAAATCTGCATGTGCACTTATCAAATTCCTTTGAATCTGGATCAGGCTCGCAGGACTTTACGTAGGAATGAGGCAATCTGAAATAAACGTCCGAAAATGATTCAGTCTTGGTTTTCCTGATCACATCTTCCAGAACAGCCCGGATTGCAGTGTCTTCTGCAGCACTGATGCAGGTTGTTTCCATCATTGCTCCGCTTCTTCTCTCGGCCGCATTGGAAGATGCCTTTCCGGACGCTGTAATCAGAAAAGTGTTCGGTGAAATCCAGCCTTTGTCCGTTTTTGCATTTTCGAGTTCCTTCTGGAGATCGGGACTCTGAATCTTATCATCCAGAACACAGTAGCATTCTTCAAATTGATTCTTTCTGCTTCTGCATTTTGTATCAGGAGAAAAAGCGAGTCTGTTTGTGCTGCTGAAGTCTATTTTGAGTCCAGTCTCTGAATAACTTAGTCTTGCCTCGGATGTCCTTTTTATCAGAGCATACTTTGCACCGAGAAGAGCGGCATCGCAGCAGGTTGTTCTTTTCTGAACCTCACTTCCGGATTCCACTGATTTTTCCGAGGCACGCGCCGGGTATGCATCCAGGAACGTATATACATCATAATTATATGTATACCTGCTCACGGAAGAACATCCCGCAATCAGAAAAAAAATCAGGAATACTGTCTTTCTGGAATACCTGTTCATCATTTTATCTCTTCCTGTTTTCAGCAAACTGCTTTGCGAAATAAGTGAGTATCATATCTGCTCCTGCTCTTTTCATGCATAAAAGAGATTCTTCCACTGCCCTTTTTTCATCGAGAATTCCAGCCTTTGCTCCAAAACGGATCATTGAATATTCTCCGCTTACCTGGTACGCAGCCACAGGCAGCCTGAATTTCTCCTTAATTCTGTAAATGATGTCGAGATAAGGAAGTCCCGGCTTGACCATCAGTATATCTGCCCCTTCCATAAAATCCAGTTCTGCTTCCAGCTCTGCTTCTCTGGCATTTGCAGGATTCATCTGGTATGTTTTTTTGTCCCCGAACTTAGGAGCTGAATCCAGTGCATCGCGGAATGGTCCGTAAAAGGCACTGGCATATTTTGCAGCATATGATATAATGGAAGTATCATGATACCCTTCCAGATCCAGTCTTTCACGGATGAAGCCTACCCTTCCGTCCATCATATCCGAAGGACCGATCATATCCGCTCCTGCCTCTGCCTGCGCCGCGGCCATATCCCCCAGTATTTCGAGAGTCCTGTCATTGATGATTTTTCCGTTTTCCACATATCCGTCATGACCGTCTGAACTGTAAGGATCCATAGCAGTGTCAGTGATGATGACCGAGTCTGTAAATTCTTTTTTAATTCTTCTGACTGCATTCAGATAGAAATTGTCCTTTCTTGATGCATAAGAAGCGGTGCTGTCCTTCAATGAATCCGGAACAGCAGGAAAAAGAGCAAAACTGAAAACCCCGAGATTCATACAGTTCTCAATTTCTTTCAGTACATGATTGATTCCCTTTCTTTCCATTCCCGGCATGGAAGCAATCTGTGAAGAATCATTTTCTCCCGGAAGAAGAAAAACGGGAAGAATCAGATCTGAAACATCCACTGAATTCTCTTCTGTCAGTTTTCTTACGTTCTCCGATTTTCTGTTCCTTCTTGGTCTTTGAATTATATCCATGCTCAAAATATGAAAGACCTCAGATTCAGATCAAGTGTTTTCTTCTTTGATCGTAAAAATGAAGAACGATAAATCCGACAGAAGCCCCGTATGCAAAAATGGAAATCTGACCCCAGGCTTTCAGATGCTCATTTCCGGAAACACGCAGAATCTCCATCGCAGTCAGAGGACCAAGCGACCATGCAAGGACAGTAATCACATTGAAAAAACCCATGTACCTTCCTAGAGTAGTTCTTTCCGCGAGTCTGGCAATTCCGGACTGAGTCAAAGGAAGCACAATCACCTCGGCAGCAGAAACGAGCGCAATGACTCCGGCAAAACTGAAGAAGCTGTCGGCAAGACCTACCATAAAATATCCGGAAGCATACAGAAAACTTCCGAGAGCAAGTCCTGCATAGGGACTGATTCTGTGAATAAATTCAGCTGCAGGAATCTGAAGCAGTATCACTGTGAATCCGTTGATTCCAAAATAGTATCCCATCGAAGAAAGAGGAATATTCTTTTCACTGCTGAAAAAATGAGGAAGAGTGGAAAGAAGCTGGGATGTTGTAATCATCATTAAAAATGAAACAATACAGTAGAAAATAAATGCAGTGTTGGAAAAAACTTCACTGTAATGAATCCTGTCCTTTGCCTCCGATATTTTCTGTGATGAGTTGGAATAAAACAGAAGAAATACAATAAAACCTGCGAATGAAAACAGGGCAGAAAAAGCAAACAGAAAGGAGAAGGATTTCTCTGCAATGTACCCTCCTGCTATAGGACCGAGAACCCAGCCTAGATTCCCCCCTATTCTGACAAGTGCAAATGCATCAGTAAAGTCTTCATCATTTGTGCAGTCGGCAACAGCAGCCTGTGCCGCAGGCTGAAAAATTGAAGTGAACATATAGACGAAGGAAAGGAGCAGAAGGAAAAGAATATTATTATCAAAAAAAATATTAAACAGAGCCAGAAGAAAAAGAAAGAAAAATCTTCCGAAAAGAGCAGAAAGCATCAGTTTCTTTCTGCCGGATATGTCCGATCTTTCTCCGGAATATCCCTGAACTGCAGCACGGAGAGCTGCTGTATAAAGAAAAAAAAGTCCTATATCCCGTCCGTCGAAACCGATGCGTTTTCCCAGATACACGGCGGCAAAGGGAAGAAGCGAACCGAAACTGACTGCACTCAGTGTCCATCCTGCAAGAATGATAAAATAATCCTTCGGCCATTCAGCCGATTTAATGAAAATTCGATTGAACAAATTCAGACTGACAGAATGACTCTGTTTCTTCCTTCCTTTTTCGCTTCATAGAGAAGACGGTCTGCCTCTCTTAAAAGTTCCGAAGAATCTCTTCTTTCTGCATAGGAAGGAACAGCCCCCATAGATGCAGTGAATCTCACAGTTCTGCCGTCCTTCAGTCTGACTTCTGTCTCGCTTATTTTTATTCTGAGATCCTCATAGAAATGAAAAAGCTCAGAAACTGTAACTGATTCAGTGACGATTACAAATTCCTCTCCGCCGAATCTTGCGGCAAAACCTTTCCCTTCAAGAGATTCCTTCAGTATTCCGGACAGAATCTTCAGTACCGTATCTCCGCTTTCATGTCCGAAGGTATCATTAATTTTTTTAAAAAAATCTACATCCAGTATTGCGATGGACATAAAATAATGATTTTCCCGAAAACTTCTTTCCAGTTTTTCAAAAAAATATCTCCTGTTGACAAGCCCCGTCAGAAAATCATAATTTGCCAGCCTGCTTATTTTTTCAAAGCTCAGAAGTACATCGAGAGAGGTGTTTATCCTGCAGTAAAACTCTTCCTTGGAGAAAGGCTTAAGAAGAAAGTCACTTGCCCCGGCTTTCAGAAATCTTGCAGGAGTATTGTTTTCCTGTCCGGAGGAAAGAGCGATGATTCCGAGTTTTTCCTTCGGGAATTTCTCACGGAGCCTGATTGTCAGCTCCATTCCATCCATCCCGGGCATATTGTAATCAGTGATCACCAGTTTGACGTTCTTTTCCTTCTGTATCAGTTCGAGGCATTCAATTCCGTTTTTGACCTCAGACACCTGAAACAGATGCGCGGAAAGAAAGTCTTTCATTATCCTTCTCTGAAGAAGTGAATCGTCTGCAATGACAACTTTAATTCCCGGATTTCTGTGGAGCCTGCTGATCAGATACAGAAGATAATCCATTTCCTCCTTTCTGTCCTTGATCACATAGTCTACAATTTTCTTCTTATTGAGAATCTCTTCTCTTGAAGCAAAATTGAATTCTGCAGTGACTACAATGACCGATATCCCTCTCTCAATCAGAAAATCAATATGTTCATCAGCCTTAACATCCGGAAGATGTATGTCGCAGATGCATATATTGATTCCTCTGCTGAATTCATCAGCCCTTTTTACGAAGTCCTGAAACCTTGAAAACACAATGGATTCCAGCCCAAGTTTCTTTCTGATCAGTATAGAGAGATAACCGGAAAACGTTCTGCTGTCTTCCAGAATCAGAATCTTATTGTCTCTTGCCAAGTTTCAGTTTTTTCTGCTGTAGGAAATTTCGAGCATCCGCTCTACGGATTTTTTTCCGCTTCTTATGATTTCTTCATCCAGAATGATTTCATACTGCTCGTAAAGAAGAGCATCTCTGATTTTTGCCAAAGTGATTTTCTTCATATGCGGACAGGTCTGACAGGTGGATACAAAATGTTTTTCAGGAAAGGTTGAACGAAGATTGTCTCCCATGGAACACTCTGTAATCAGCATGATGTTCTTTGCTCCTGATTTTTCAATGAATCCTGCCATCTCCGATGTGGATCCTGCAAAATCGGATGCATCAACCACATCGCTGCTGCACTCAGGATGAGATACGACTGTCAGTTCCTCGAACTGTCTGCGTGCCATGATAATATCATCCTTTGTATACATTTCATGTACCATGCATCTTCCTGGATGAGTAATCAGCTTTTTCTTCGTATGTTTCTGCACATTTGAAGCCAGATATTCATCCGGAAGAAATATCACTGTGTCTGAATCGATTGAATTTACAATCTGGACTGCATTTGCAGAAGTGCAGCAGATGTCTGTCTCTGCTTTTACCTCTGCAGAGCAGTTGACATAGGTCACGACCGGAACCCCCGGATACTGAAGTTTCAGTTTTTTCACATCATCCCGCGTAATGCTTTCTGCAAGAGAACAGCCTGCCTTGAGATCGGCAATCAGCACCTTCTTTTGAGGAGAAAGAATCTTGGCTGTTTCAGCCATAAAATGGACACCGTTAAAAAGTATAATGTCCGCATTGGTTTCTCCAGCAGCCTTGCTCAGATAAAGTGAATCCCCCACTATATCCGAAACACCGTAAAATACATCCGGTGTCATATAATTATGGCCGAGAAGAACTGCATTTTTTTCCTTCTTCAGACTGCTGATTTCTTCAATCAGAGGAAGACGGCTATCAATTTCCTGGGGTAAGTACGTTGCACTCAGTTTTTTTATCAGACTGTCCTTGTCCATATCAGTATGCAGGTTTCGGGTAGTAAGTTTCAGTAAGACCCTGTTCCTGACTTCCTCCTTTATTGCAGTTGTTCATACATAGAATCCAGTTTTTAGACTGCGCCGTGCTGTCACTTTTCTGCGCATCACGGTAATTTTTAGTTGTTTTGAACTTCGAACTGGAGTTGCAGATCGGTTCATTCGTATTAAAGATCAGATTGCATTTATTCCAGCAGGTAAAATAGGCATTTCTCACTGCATCTGTCCTTTTTTCTTCCGGCATTATTCCTTTTTTGACTGTTTCCAGCTGAGAATCAGAACAAGTGACCGAGGAAGAGTCAGGATTTGCAGCGCATAACGATTCTGTAATCGCAAAATTACTGCAGTATTCATCTACTGGATTTACTTTCTGATTGAGCAGAGCAGTAATAATTCTTTTTTCCAGATCATTATCTTGCGGAACAGGACAGCCGATAATAAAAAAGGAAAAGAAAAGCAGGCTGATTGTTCTTTTAGTCATGGCCAAGATCCCTATTCCAATATTTTTTGTTTTTACAGTGATGTCAATTTATAAGCAAAGAAATCTGAACCTGAAAATCCTTCTCGGTATACTGGGAGGCGCAATTCTGCTTCTGGCGGTATTTTTCCATTACAGATTCAGAAAGTCTGAAAATCTGGAAAAACAGCCGGAAGCTAAAGATACTGTGCTGACTCGTCTGAATACAAACACTGAATTCATCACAGATTCAGGACTTCAGGAAGTCAACTCTAAACCTCTCGAAATTTTTTTAAGAGATACTCTGCTTCATTTTCGCGGCATCTCAAAAGACAATTACCTGAGCCTGGCAGAAAGAGACTTAAAAATGGATTTTCCGGGAGAAAAAGGGGAAGCTCTTTTTTCACTGATCTCGGCCTACGACAGGCTTTTGAAGGAACTTTCAGAACTGGAGAAAAATCAGTATCTGGACAGATTTCAGAAAAAACAGAAAGAATTTGAACTGAAAAAACTGATTTTCGGAGAAAATATCAGTTCCCTGCTTTTTCCTGAGAATGACAGTGAAAAAATTGATCTGTTTTACAGATATACAGAACGATATCTGAAAAACCATTTCGAAGATTCTCAAAAAGACAACAGAGAGCATCTTAATCTTGCCAGGAAAGAAATCTATGGAAAAAACTACAGAGAGTTGACCGAAAGAGAATCCTATTCGATGAAACTGGACATTGAACTTCGTCTGAATGAGAGAGAAATGAGCATTATGAATGAATCAGAACGCAAAGAACGAATTGCTAAAATTAAAAAAAGACTGAACTCGGAAGAATAAATATGAACCCGGTAAAAGAAAGCTCCATAGCGGATATTGAAAGAAACGGCTATTTGGGAATAGAAAGAACTCTTGCTCCAAAGAATGTTCTCGAAATGAGAAAAGAGTATGCAGAAACAGCAATCAGCTTATGGATGCATGCCGCATCCTCCGATACACCGAACAAGCATCAGGAAAGAAAAAAAGTTCTGGAATTCATTCAGCTTCTGTTTCACGAAGGCTCTCTGTTTCCACCTTCAATGTACAAAGAATCCGAACAGAAAAACATTCTGATTGATCTGGTAAAGGAAAAAGAACCTATGACGATAGAAGAAATCAGTGAGTATCTGAAAGGAAAAAAGGAACTCATTCTCGCATTTTTTTATGATGCCTGTCTTCTGGTCTATCTGGATGGGAAACTTGTAAGCACAGAAAATGATTTCCTGGATACGATTGCAGGAGCCTGGGGAATAACTAAACTGGAGAAGAGAACTACAATGGAGAAATTTCAGTAATTACATTCTGAAAAGACCAAAGTTTTTCAGATCTCTGTTCTTATCTTTCACCAAATTCAGTGCAGTTCCCAGAACTGCCCTTGTATCAGTCTGACTGATGATTCCGTCATCCCAGAGTCTTGCGGAGCTGTACAGTGCAGATGATTTTTTTTCATAGTCGGAAAGTATAGGGGCCTTGAATTCCTTTTCCTCTTCGGAAGAGACAGTTCTTCCTTCTTTGGCGGCCTGATCAGCCTTGACTGTAAAAAGAACATTCGCTGCCTGCTCTCCGCCCATCACTGCAATCTTTGAATTAGGCCACATCCAGAGAAATCTCGGACCGAAAGCTCTTCCGCACATTCCGTAATTTCCTGCACCAAAGGAGCCTCCGATGACAAGACTCAATTTGGGAACCCTGCATGTGGCAACTGCAGTGACCAGCTTCGCACCGTCCCTTGCTATCCCGGCATTTTCATATTTTTTCCCTACTATAAAACCAGTGATATTCTGAAGAAATATAATCGGAATATTTCTGGAATCGCAGAGTTCAATAAAATGGGCCGCTTTGAGAGCACTTTCGGAAAAGAGAACTCCGTTGTTTGCTATGATGCCAACATCGTTTCCGTAGATTCTGGCAAAACCTGTCACAATCGTTTCTGCATAATATTTCTTGAACTCCTGAAATCGGGAACCGTCCACGATCCTTGCAATAATCTCACGCACATCGAAAGCTTTCCGTGTATCCTTTGGAATGATACCTAAAATTTCATCTGAAGGAAAAAGAGGCTCTTCGTAGAGCTGCATTTCCTTCTTCAGAGGTCTCCCGGCTTCGAGAATTCTTCTTGCAATCTGAATTGCATGATCATCATTTTCTGCCAGATGATCTGCCACGCCGGAAATCCTGGTATGCACATCGGCTCCGCCTAGTTCTTCAGGAGTGACGATCTCTCCTGTTGCTGCCTTCACTAAAGGAGGTCCGCCCAGAAAAATTGTTCCATTGCCTTTTACTATGACTGTCTCGTCGCACATTGCAGGAATATAAGCCCCTCCTGCAGTGCAGCTTCCCATAACTACAGCAATCTGCGGAATTTTCTTTGCAGAAAGATTTGCCTGATTGAAAAAAATTCTTCCGAAATGATCCTTATCAGGAAAAACCTCATCCTGTCGGGGAAGAAACGCACCTCCGGAATCGACGAGATAGACGCAGGGAAGAAAATTCTCTTCCGCTATTTCCTGAGCACGGATATGCTTTTTCACTGTCAGCGGATAATAGGTACCGCCCTTGACAGTAGCATCATTTGCTACAATCATCACATCTCTTCCGTGAACCCTGCCTATTCCAGTGATGATTCCCGCAGAAGGAACAGAGTCAGGGTAAACAGACTCTGCACAGAACATCCCCACTTCCAGAAAATAAGAATCTCTGTCGATAAGTTTCTGTATTCTTTCACGTGCCGGAAGTTTGCCTCTTTCCTTATGTTTCTGAACGGCTTTTTCTCCGCCTCCCTGTCTTACTTTTTCAGACAGATGAGAAATCTCTTTTGCAAGAGACAGATTGTATTCGTAATTAGATGTAAAGTCCTGTGACCCTGTATTGACTGCTGAAGCAAGAATTTCGTAAGACATCAGACTTTTCGAGAGAAGGTTTTTACTAGAGCTTCTATTTTTGAAGCACATTCTTCAGGGGCATCTTCCATGATCATCCTTCCTCCAGGCAGCATATGTGCTATGCTAAGCCTTAAGAAAAGCTTCATATTTTCGATTTCCTTATAGGAAGTATTAAAATCTTCTTCCGCAATCAGAATCTGCCGTCCACCGATCATTCTCTGCATTCCAGTTTCCATATCCTTTCTTGCATATACCTTTCTGTCTATGCACTGACTCATTCTGATGAAATTCTTCTTGTTTCTTCCGTGAAAAAGGAGAAAATAATAATCCATTGCAAGCTCATCTTCCATTGGACTGCTTTTTCCTAAAAGAAACTTATTATATAACCATTTGATTGTCTTTTCATTCAAAAAAAGACCGACAAGACTTCCTATTACCCTGGTATGAATGAAAAAAAGCGGTCTGTACTGAAACACACTGTGAAGATAAGTAAAGCCTGAAATTACAGTATAGGTCTTTACAACCTCAGGGTGTTCATTCAGAAGAAGTGCGGATACTGCCGCACCGTAATCATAGGCAACGAGATGAACTCTCTGATCAGTCATTTCACTGATATATTTATAAAGAAAATCGGCAAGGGCTCTGTGAGAATATTCATTCTGAAATTTCTCCGAAAGTCCGACTCCTGGAAGATCAGGTGCAATCACTCTGTGATTTTCGGAAAGAATCGGAATCAGTTTCCTGAAAGAAAAAGATGTGCTGAAAAGTCCATGAAGAAGCAGAATCACCTCTCCTTTTCCCTGATCGACTGTAAAAATATTCAGTCCATCCACATTTACAAATTTTCCGTTTCTCTGATGTTCCTGCATTCTCTGACTCATTTTAAACCGGCTTCATATACATGCCTGATCAGTTCTTCTTCCGACTGGGACAGGGTCTGGTTCCTTCTGGCCATAATTTTTCTGGAATCAGTCAGAAACTGATCCAATCTGTACCTTGTTCCGGAATCGGCCCAGGTAAACGGCCTGAGATAGCCGGAAACTCTTTCAGAAACTACATTGCATCCTATGTCTACAGAAGCACCTGTATTCAGCATGACTCCTATTGCTATCTTGGAAAAGTCTCCAATCATTGCACCAAATTTTATTGTTCCTGTATTAATTATGGAAGATTCAATCTTTACGTTTACTACACCGTAATTATTCTTCAGATCACTTGTTGTGGAAAGTGCACCCATATTGACCCAATTCCCGATATGAGAATGTCCGACAAACCCCTCATGGTGTTTATTGCTGAAATCTCCAAAAATGGAATTCTCCACTTCCCCGCCTATTTTGCAGACAGAGCCTATCACAGTTCCGCCTGTAATTCTTGCATTGTCAATATGTGTGCCTGGTCCGATATACAGGGGGCCTTCCAGAAAACTGAAAGATGTAATTTTCACATCCTTGTCTATGATGACAGGACCGCTTGTCACATCAAATACAACTCCTGGATAAATGACAGCACTCTGATGAATGTAAAGATGCTTGAGTTTACCCACATGATGATAACTGGAAGCCTTCATCAGAATTTTATCTGTCCATTTCTTCTGTTTCTTATAAAGTTCCAAGTCTGAAAGAATCACACTGGAAATATTTGAAATCAGAGTCCAGCTCGCAAAGTCTTCCGGAGAAATTACTGTATCACAGCTTTCGCCTGCAAATTCCCTGCAGTCAGGATGTCTTTCCAGAAATGCACGAGTGAAACTGGATTCAGGTCCTGCATAATAAATCTCTGCATTTGGATTCTCAAAACGAAGTCTTTGGATTGGGCTGAATATCCCGTTTCTGATTTCAGAAAATGATCTCAGTCTGCAGAGAATTTTCAATGCATCCGGTATTTCTCTTTCATCGATCAGAATTCTGGAATTTTTACTCACCTGCAATCACCTGGGAGGATCTTTTCATCATTTCTTTCAGATCACGTTCTGTTTCCGCTTCACCGATCAGCCGAATGATTGGTTCCGTATTGGATGCTCTCAAATGAATCCATTTTCCGCCCAGATCCATCCAGAGTCCGTCTCTTTCATCAATTTTTTTGGATGGAAACGAGGTTTTGAATTTTAAAAGTATTTCACTTAGATTTCTGTCTTTGACTGAGTAAGAAGTCTTTTCCATATGAATTTCAGGCATTTCATCGAGGAGCGAATCGATCGACTGATTTTTTTCAGCCAGTACATTCAGTATGTGTGCGATGCCTGCCAGCGAGTCTCTTCCAAAGGAAGAAATTTCCGGATCAATGACCCCTCCGTTTCCTTCTCCGCCGAACATAGATCTGGCATTCAGCATTTCTGCAACTACGTTTGCCTCACCGACCTTGGATCTGAGCACAATTTTTCCGAATTCGGAAGCCACTTTTTCCGTAATGAAACTGCTCGAAAGATTTGTAACAACTGTGTTCCTGTTTCCCGGAAGAACAGAAAGCAGACTTAACGGAAGAGTATATTCTTCAGAGATGCACCCTCTTTCAGGAGTCAGAAGGACTAGTCTGTCTGCATCAGGGTCCAATGCAAATCCGATCTGAGCATCTGTCTTTCTCATCTGTTTTGCTGTTTTTTCCAAAGCCTTGGGAGTGGGTTCCGGTTCTCTAGGAAACCCTCCCTCCCCTTCACAGTACAGAGGATAAACCTTGCATCCCAGTTCTTCGAGAAGCATAGGAACGACTTTGCTCCCTCCTCCATTGACTGCATCTAAAAATACTCTGAACTTTTTCTTCCTGATTTTAGGAACATTGACTCTTTTTAAAACTGATTCGATATGGAGACGGATGTATGCCGGATCAGAAAGAACCTTTGCCTTTGGATTAAAAAGCGGAGGTCGGAAATCCATTCGGACTGAATGCTCCTTGAAAATTTCCATCTGTGAAGGACCGAAAAAGAATCCATTTTTTCCTATCAGCTTGAATGCATTCCAGTCGATCGGATTATGAGATGCACTGATCATAATTCCGCCGGAACTGTTTGTCTCTTTGACTACTGATTTGACCGTAGGTGTAGGGACAAGACCTAAGTTGACTGCACGGATTCCTTTGGATAGAAGTATTCCGGTCACGAAATTTTCTAAAAATATACCAGAGGGTCTGGAATCGCGTCCAATGATGACTGATTTTGGATTCAGTGTTTCAATGAATGAGTTGATGAAATTGAGGGAATTTTCCAGAAATAAACCTTCTGGAATCCTTCCCCTGATTCCTGATACGGAAATCATAAGGTTGGGATTTGAATTTAGCTGAGCCATGTCGGTGCCTAGGTTTTATCGTGGGCGATGACAGGATTGAACTGCCGACCCGCTGCTTGTAAGGCAGCTGCTCTCCCAGCTGAGCTAATCGCCCGATAATACCATTAAAAATTTACGCTTATTTTTGTCAATTCAAATAAATTACACTGCCGCTTTTTTTGCAAAAACTTTCAGAGCCATTCTGCTCTTATGTCTGTCTGCATTTTTTTTATGAATGATTTTTTTCTTAGCTGCTTTGTCTAAAAGAGAAGAATACTCATTCAGGAATTTGGATGCTTCGTCTTTTTTTCCGGCCTTAATGGATTTCAGAATATTTTTTGCAAATGTACGGATAGCCGCTTTTTGAGCAGAATTTCTTTCTCTGCGTCTTTCCGATCTTCTGATGTCCTTTTTAGATGATTTTAGGTTTGCCATCTGAACTTAATGCTCCTGTTATGACCAGAAAAAAAAGATTCATTGATCCGGCAAATCTTTTTTTGACTTAAATTGATTTATTATTTATTTTCCTCTCAAATATATATCTTGGGAAAAACAGATCAGAGAATCAGTCAAATCAGCATATCCATCTTCTGCCCTCAAGCCGCAGGGAGCCGAAGGTGCGTCATTCACTTAAAAATCAGATACACTTAATATTTTTCGGATCCCAAATTCAAAACTTTCGACCTTCGGCAGGAGGAGGAAGATCTTACCACCGTTCATCAATGAAATAAACATTTATAATAAGCATACTTATATAATTTCAGATCAAGCTTTCCGGACAAATAGGGAAATTTTTCCCTGCGTCAAAAAAAATCTCCTAATTGAAAAGAAGATATGCCTGTTTTATGATGAAAAGACTTTCGGCCCAGAGACTGAATCCCAGTCTCTGGGCTGCGTGTCAGAATAAGAAGTTTTCCCTACTCGCAAAAAAAATCTCTTGTCTAAATGAAACTTTTCTGAAAGCTAGACGCTTACCGATATGAATACTGATAAACTTAAAAGCCTAGCATTGAGCGATACCGGATTCCTGTTTGATCCTGTTTCCGGTTCCACATTCACCATGAATGAGACGGGAGTCCGAATTCTCAGCAGCCTGAAAGCAGGGAAAAGCCGCGAAGAAACTGTTATGGAAATTATGAGTCATTACGATGTTGAAAAAGAGGATGCGGACAGGGATTATTCTGATTTTCTTGTGCAGCTGAATCAGCTCGGACTCGTGGAATGAAAACTCTGAACATTGCTGTCACCGGTATCAATCCAGTCGACAGTCCCGGTCCGGGGATTCCTGTCATACGTTCCTTCCGTGAATCAAAACTGAACATCCGTCCAATCGGTCTGTCCTATGACGTGCTTGAGCCGGGAAACTTTATGAAGGATCTTCTTTCCTGTGCATACATTATACCCTATCCTAGCGCAGGTGCAGGTGCTCTTCTCGAAAGAATACTGTACATTCATTCGCAGGAAAAACTGGATATGATTTTTCCCACTCTGGACTCAGAACTGGACAATTTCATCGAAATACAGTCTGCACTCGAAGCAAAGGGAATCAGGACATTTCTGCCTGAAAAAAAACAGCTTCATCTGAGAGACAAGTCCCTTCTGAGTGAACTTCAGGATGAGGATGTAAACATACCAAAAACTCTTGTGGTCAACAGTGTTTCCACAATCTATGAAGCGGGAGACAAAATCCGTTTTCCTGTTTTTGTGAAAGGACTTTTCTATGAAGCATTTTATGCCAGAGGCATAGAAGAGGCTGCCGGATATTTTTACAAGGTTGCGGCCAAATGGGGTCTTCCGATCATTCTTCAGGAAGCAATTCAGGGGGAGGAATGCAATCTTGCAGGAGCTTCCAAAGACGGCAGACTCTTCGGTGCAGTCACAATGAAAAAGATGTTCCTCACTGACAAAGGAAAAGCATGGGCAGGGGTCACAATCAAAAACGACAAGGTTCTGCAGATCAGCAAGAAAATTATCTCCAAGATAGGCTGGAACAGCGGATTTGAGCTGGAATACATTGTAGAAAAGGGATCGGGGAAAATTTATCTTCTGGAAATGAACCCTCGCCTTCCTGCATGGATATACCTGGCAACTGCAAGCGGAGTGAATCTGCCTGAGCTCATTGTAAAAGCTGCAATGGGCGAGTCCGTCGGAGAGTCGATCGACTACGAACCGGGCAAAATATTTGTAAGACACAGCTGGGATGAAATAGTCCCGATGAAATACATTGAGTCTCTTTCCGTGAAGGGAGAGAATAAATTCGACGAAGGAAAAACAGAATGAAGAAAGAATATATCAGGCCTTCCATCAGAAGGCTCTATATGGGCGCTGCAAATAAATTCGGATCTTATACAATCCCTGAAAGCATTTCTGCAATCGACGGAAAGGATATTGATGAACTGACAAAGGAATTCGGATCTCCTCTTTTTGTTTTTTCTGAAAAGACAATGAGAAAAAAAATGAAGGAATACAAGCAGGCATTTGAGTCACGTTATCCTTCCTTTCAGCCTACCTGGTCTTACAAGACAAATTATCTGAATGCAATATGCAAGGTATTTCACAGCGAAGGAAGCTGGGCAGAAGTGGTTTCCTGGTTTGAATACCAGAAGGCTCTGAAAAACGGAATCCCCGGAAACAAGATCATATTCAACGGTCCTTACAAACCTTACGAGGCACTGAAAGCTGCTGTACAGGGCGGGTCCAGAATTCATATCGATCATCTGGACGAACTCAGGGATCTTCTCCGTCTGTCTGAAGAACTCGGAAAGACAATTGAAGTGGGAATGCGGATCAATATGGACACAGGAATTTATCCTGCATGGGGAAGATTCGGATTCAATCTGGAATCCGGTCAGGCACTTGAAGCTGCAAGAAAAATTGCTCACAGCGGCGGCAAGCTGAAGCTGACAGGAGTTCACTCTCATATAGGAACATTCATGCTGGAACCCACAGCATATAGAAAGGCTGCTGTCAAGCTGGCAGGCTTCTATCAGAAGCTGAAGACAGAACTCTCTCAGCCTATGCAGTACCTGGATCTGGGAGGTGGATTTGCTTCTGCCAACAAACTGAAAGGTGTGTATCTTGCGGGATATATTCCATCATTTGATAATTATGCAGAACAGATCTGTTCGGCTCTTTATGAAGCATTTTCACCGGACGAACCCCCTATGCTGTTCCTGGAATCAGGAAGGGCCCTGATTGATGAGGCGGGCTATCTCATCAGTTCCGCAGTGGGTTCAAAACTCCTCCCTACAGGCAAACGCGCTCTTATCATTGATGCAGGAGTGAATCTGCTTTATACTTCCACCTGGTATGACTTTAAAATCTCTCCGGTAAAAAATGACTCTCACCACTGCGAAGATACGATTCTTTACGGTCCTCTCTGCATGAACATCGACATAGTCAGAGAAAGCTGCCTTCTTCCGAATATGTCCAAAGGAGAAAAACTTGTCATCTGGCCTGTCGGTGCGTACAACGTCACACAGTGGATGCAGTTCATTGAAATGCGCCCGGCCGTCGTAATGATCAAGTCGGATTCCTCTGTGAAAATGATCAGAAGGAAAGAAACTGTAGATGATATAAATGCTATGGAAATGGAGTAAATGGAACTGTCAGGAATCTATAGAAATTTTATCCTTTCCGCATTCAGATCCTACTCAACACTGATTTTCAGCACAAGCCCTTCCAAGGGCTTTCTGCTTTTTTTGGTCACCATGTTTTCCCCCAAGGCAGGTCTATGCGGTCTCCTTGGAATTTTCTTTTCGAATCTGATTGCCTTCTTTCTGAAAGTGGACAGAGAAAGAATCAGCAAGGGTCTGTACGGTTTCAACGGTCTGCTTGTAGGACTCTCCTTCAGTATGCACTATGAACTGGACACAAGCCTTGTACTGATACTTCTTGCTGCATCAATGATGCTTGTCTGCGTCACTCTCACTCTGGAACATATGCTTTCCTATTTTCTGGGTCTGCCGGTTCTTTCTATTCCCTTTGTAATGATAAGCATCAGCTCCTCTTATGCTTTTTTCAATTACCACAGTCTGACTCACTCGAATGCTTTCGTGCTTGAACTGGACAAGTATTTTCCGGAAATAAACAGGTACATTCTTTTTTATCTGAAAAGTCTCGGCGGAATATTTTTTCAGACAAGTCCCTGGGCGGGACTGGCAATATTTTTCATACTGGCCGCCGCGAGCAGAATATCTCTGATGCTTTCCATCATCGGTTTTTCTCTCGGAACAGGGTTTCATATTCTTCTGCTCGGAGACAGTTCTGATCTTCAGTCAGGGATAATCGGATTCAACTGTGTTCTCACAGCCATTGCAGTAGGAGGAGTTTTTCTCGTTCCCTCCCCTCATACATTTGTATATGCGGGACTTGCAGCAGTATGCAGCGCGCTGTTCGCATCCTTTGCAAAAATATTCTTTGTGCAGTTCAACATCCCTGTTCTTGCAGCTCCGTTTGCAACAGTCACTCTTCTTTTTCTTTATACGGCAAAACTTCTGAGAAATCAGAATCTGCATCCGGTCGACTTCCTTCCCGGTTCACCGGAAAGCAATCTGAACTACTTCAGAACAAGACAGTCCAGATTCGGCCTCTCCGGCTTTTACATCCGTCTTCCTTTCAGCGGCAAATGGAAAATATCGCAGGGTTATGACGGAAAGTTCACTCACAAGGAACAGTGGAGAGAAAGTCTGGACTTTATGGCTGCGGATGATGCAGGCAAGGTAAGAAAGGGTCAGGAAGATTCCGTAAAGGACTTTTACACATTCGGTCTGCCTGTACTTGCACCTGCAGCAGGAAGGGTAATCAAGGTCGTCAGCCATCTCGAGGACAGCAGACTCGGAGAAGCGGATACAAAAAACAACTGGGGAAATATGGTTCTGATTGAACATTCTCTGTTTCTGTATTCTCAGGTCTCTCATCTGCAGCAGAATTCAGTGACTGTAAAGGAAGGCGACTATGTAAGTGCGGGATTCAAGCTTGCCTGCGCAGGAAATTCAGGAAGAAGTTTTGAACCTCATATTCATCTTCATTTCCAGAAAACACCGGAAATAGGAAGCCCGACCTGCGAAGCCGGTTTTTCTCAGTATTTAAATTATAATGATAAAACATCCGAAGTAAGCTTCAATTCGATTCCGAAAGAGAATGAAATCATCAGTCATCTCAATTCTGATTTCAACCTGAAGAACTTTTTCACTCTCGCTCCTGGGCAGAAACTGAAAATTCAGACCGAGGCAAAATCCTCCGTGCAGAAGGAAAAATGGACAGTCAATCTGGACCTTTTCGGCAACAGATTCATTGAAGATGAAAGCCAGAACCGTCTTTACTATATAAGTACACAGGATTATTTTGCCTGCATCGACTACATAGGAAGAAGAGGATCGAACCTGTTTATGATGTATCTTTCTCTTTACAGAATTCCTTTCCTGTCAATGGAAACTTCATGGAGAGATACAATCTCGTATACTCATTTTTCCAATCCGTTAGGAGTATTCTTCAAGGATCTGATTTCTCCTTTCCATTCGGGAATCAGCTACGACTGGTTCGGCAGCATAAAAAAAGAAGGTCAGTCCGAATTTATTACTGCAGAAGTAATCAAGTCGGGAATCAAAATATTTGAATCGCAGTGCATTCCGGGAAATTCTGCCTTTCCGGGAAAGATCAAGGTTTCTTTCGGAGGGAAAGAATGCAGTCTGTCCATCACAGAATAAAAAAACTTACAGTATATATTCTTATATTTCTGATCACTCTCAGTGCATCTGCCAAGACAGTAGAGGAAGCATATGCACTTATCGAAAAGGGAAATCCAGACAAGGCAGTAGATATTCTGCAGAAGATCATTCAGAAAAATCCCAAGGACTATGCTGCTCATCTGACGCTTGGTTATGCTCATATGCTCAAAGAGCGGTATGCCAAAGCTCTGGAAAGCTACAGAAAAGCAGATGAAGCCAATTCCACTCTCGACTCTCTTTCGGGAATTCAGTGGGCTTATCTCGCTTTGGGTCAGCATGACGATAGCATTAAAATAGGAGAAAAAATACTCGAAAAAGATCCCAAAAATTTCTATGCCAGGTACAGGACTGCAGAGTCCCTTCTTGCACAGAAAAAATACGATTCGGCGGCTAAATATTACAGATCTCTGGATTCAGATTTCCCCAAAAATCAGGATGTCCTGTGGAAACTGGGCCTCTGCGAGCTTTATCAGGGAAGAATGGATGCATCTGCCGATTATTTTCAGAAGATGCTTCAGGAAAACCCGAACAGTTACTCTGCACATCTGAACCTCGGATACATCAATCTGATGAAGGAAAGACCGGCAAAGGCGCTTGAACATTACAGAAAGGCGGATGAAATTTACTCCGGTCTGGATTCACAGTCAGGAATACAGTGGTCTCTTCTTGCTCTGGGAAAACATGATGAAAGCATTAGAATGGGAGAAAAAATACTCGAAAAAGATCCCAAAAACTATTTTGCAAGATACAGGATCGCAGAATCCAGGCTCGCCCAGAAAGACTATGAAAATGCAGGAAAGCAGTATAAAAGTCTGCAGGCAGACGACCCAAAGAATACAGACATTCTCTGGAAGCTCGGACTCTGCGAATACTATCAGGGAAATACATCCCGCGCAAACTCCTACTTTGAAGAAGGTCTGAAAAATGATCCTAAGCACAAAGGTCTGAGATACTCTCTCGGACTTCCGACAACACCCTCTGTTGAAGTCAGTCCTGAATACACGACATATTCATTCAGAGGATCGGATTTCATAGGCTCAGGATACAGGACCGGGCTTTCCGCACTGTACATGCACGATGAGAACTGGACATTCAAGGCCGGTTATGTCAAGGACACAGCAGAAAATCTGAACAGTTCCAAAGGAGTTCAGAACTATATAACAGACAAATTCAATCTGCTGCAGTATTCCTATTATACAAGTCCTTCTCAGATCGTCACATATCTCTCAGGAACATACAATATGTACAATATACTGTCTCTGGCATCCTCACAGGATTATTCGATCCAGAAAGGGACATTCGGAACTTCGTACAGGTACAGTGCGGATACCAGCTTCTTTTTCAGCACGAGCGGACTGCAGTCCAATTTCAAGACTCTGAACAGTTCCTATTCTGCAGTCGCAGGGGTCTCGTACAAGTCATGGGCAACTTACACATTGAGCGGAGGTTATGTAAAATCAGGGGATCACAGCGGAGTTCAGGGTACAGTAAACATGACAATTCCTTTTCTGGACTGGTTCTACAGCTCCACCGGAATTACAGGTCAGTATATGGGAATCAGAAAGACAGAATACTATCTCCTTTATGCGAACCCGACAACCACGCTTTCTCAGACAATTGATTATACTAAACGTTACGGATTCCTGATGCAGGAATTCGGATTTGCCGCAGGAATGTTCAATCTTGCCGCAGGATTCCGTCTGGGAACAGCCAGAACTCCGATCATTGGAGACAACTGGATTTACACCAATTTTGACATGATGGGCGGAGGATACGTTTCAGGGGGATTCAAATGGGATGAATTCGGTCTGCAGATCCAGCATACTCAGGACAAATGGAACGATTCAAGAAATGAAAAACCGACATCAGCACAGACAAAAATTATTTTATCATGGAGATTTGAATGAAAAAAATTAAAATATTTGCAGCGGCATTCTGCCTTTCAGCATTTGGACTTTCTGCGGACGGTCTCTCTGATTCGTATACATTCGAGGCAAAAAAGGATTATGCGAAGGCCCTCGAAAGCATGGAAGGCATGGCAAGGGACAATGCAGGAGACTATTTTGTTCAGCTCCGTACTGCATGGCTCGCACTGATCAGGGGCGAATTTGCAAAATCCAGCGGTTACTACCAGAAAGCCACACTCATTGCACCGAATGCAATTGAACCAAGGCTCGGACAGATCCGGGCACTGATGGGCCTGGGACAGTACAAACAGTCGGAAATTGCTATCAAGGCTCTTCTGAAGCTTGACTCAAAGAACTACTATGCCCGAAGTTCCCTTGCATACGGATACTATGCTTCCGGAAGTTATGCAGAAGCGGAGAAAGTTTACGAAGGGATTGTGAATGATTATCCGGCAGACACGGAAATGCAGATAGGTCTGGGCTGGAGTCTCCTGAAATCAGGCAAGAAACCGAGAGCAAAGGAAATTTTTACGAAACTCATAAAGATAGTTCCTTACGAAGAAAGAGTCACTTCAGGTCTTCATTATTCCGGAAAATGACTTTCTCTCCCGAATATCCTTGAAATCTTTTATCATACTCTGTCTTTATTTTGCTTTCATCTGTTCCTGCTCCCGGCAGGCCAGCATGAAAAAAAAATATAAAATAATGGTTCTAAGGGAACTGGACTATGCACCTGTTCTGATTGCAGAAAAGAAAAAATTCTTCGAAAAAAACGGGCTGGAAGTTGTGATTGAGAAAGTCAGCGAATACTCACTGAGGGACTTTCAGAATTCTCAGAGTGACGGATTCTGCATCAGTTTTGAAGACCTCATTATGAGAAAGGCGGAAGGAATTCCCCTTGAGGCAGTGTTCCGATTCAGTTATTCCAAGGAAGACCTTCTGATTTCGGACAGAAGCATCAGCAGTCTGCAGGAACTGTCCGGAAAGACAGTGGCTTTTGACGGACTGAATTCTTCTTCTCATTTTTTCGTAAATCAGATCATTCATCACAGAACAACCCTGAAAGAAGAAGATTTTTATTCCATGAATCTGAAGAGAAAGGATGTTTACGGTGCTCTTGAAAAAAAAATCATTCAGGCGGCTCATATCAAAAAAACGGATCTGAAGCCTGCTGATCTGAAAAAATTCAATGTACTTGCGGACTCAAGTGAAATCCCTAACATTCTCGCGGGAGTGCTGGCATTTTACAGGAACGAAAAGGAATCCGATGTCTCTTCAAAGTCTTTCATTCTGCGTTCCATTCTGCAGGCTTCAGAATTCATCAGGAAGAATCCGGAAGAATCGGCGTCACTGATTCAGGAATATTTTCCCAATTCAGAAAACCTTTCCGAAGATCTGAAAAATACAAGATTTCTTAATTACAGGGAAAACCTTCAGTCTCTGTCCTCTGTCGAAAAAATACCGAACTTAAGCTCAGCAGAACCGAATAAGGCTCCTGAAATTCCGGGAGCTGCTCCCAAAAGAGGAACACTGCATCTGATCGGTACGGATATCATTATGTTTTATTCAAATCGGGGACAGTTTTATGAAGAACCAAAAGTAGAAAATCTGATCAGTGACAGGTACATACAGGAAACTCCAAATGAAACTTTCCCATAAGATATTTCTGGCCAATCTGTCAGTTACATTTCTGCTCGTAATTCCTTCTGCATTCCTGATATACCTGAGTTCCGGAACTGTTCTCGAAAAACAGATCAGGAACGGACTCCATGAGAAAACAGTGCACGTACTGGACAAAATGGATCAGGTTCTTTTTGAGAGATACTCTGACATAAGAAATCTTTCCAAGGATCAGATCTTTCAGTCGGGCACTGCGGACAGAAAAGCTCTGACTGCTCATCTGATCAGCTTCAGAAATGAAAAGAAAGCCTACCTGAATCTTTCCTATTATGATGCTTCGGCAAATCTGCTTGCAGACAGCTCAGGAATCATCGGCGGACAGGAAGACAGATCCTGGACTGCAGATGTAATGCGGGAGGGACATACAATTGCAGGAAGGCATATAACAAGTCCGCCCCATCTCGGGAAAAAAATAATATCATTCATTGCGCCAGTAAAGAACAGAGAAGGCACTGTGACCGGAGCTGTCCGTGCAAATGTATCTGCGGCATCTCTTCAGCAGATGCTTGCAAGTTTCGGAATTTCCGAATCGGATGCAGAGACAGAATTTCATCTCATTGACGATACAGGCAGGATCATTCTTTCAAGTCTCCATTTTTCAGAAATGGAAGAATTAATTATTAATGATAAAACATTAATAAAAATCTCAGAGGAGAAATATCTCTCGGAAGAGGCCGTTGAAAAAGGATATAACGAATTCAAGGGAAACGGATGGAAGCTGATCATACAGTACAGCAAGGAAGGGGCATTCAGCGCACTTCGGCGTATGAGAAATTCGATCATTATCTTCGGGCTTTTTCTCTCTCTTCTTTCCACTTTTACAGTATATTTTTTTTCCAGAAAGGCGCTTAAGCCGCTGGATGATCTGAAGAATGCAGCCCTGGAAATGGGAAAAGGAAATTTTTCCGTCAGACTCGAACAGAAGTCTGAGGATGAAGTAGGCAAACTGACGTTTACATTCAATATGATGGCAGAGGAACTGGAGTATTCCCTCAAGGAACTCAAGCAGAAGAACGCTGAACTGAAAAAACTTGATAAACTTAAGGATGAATTTCTTTCCAACACTTCTCATGAACTTAGGACTCCGCTGAACGGGATCATAGGAATTGCTGAATCACTGAAGGACGGCGCTGCAGGACAGCAGAGTGAGGTCACTGCGAGAAATCTTGACCTGATCATCAAGAGCGGCAAAAGACTTTCCTCTCTTGTAAACGACATACTCGATTTTTCCAGACTGAAAAACTACGATCTGGAAATTGCCCAAAAAAATATCAGCCTGAGCTCCGTCATTGAATCAGTCATCTATCTTACAATGGCGCTTATACGGAACAAGGACATCAGGGTCAGCAGCGAGATTCCTGAATCACTTTCACTGATAGGAGATGAAACAAGACTTCAGCAGATACTCCTGAACCTGACAGGAAATGCGGTCAAATTTACTGAAAAAGGGAAAATACATATCTCAGCCAGACTTCTGGAAAATGAAACGGCAGAGATCGCCGTCTCAGATACCGGGATAGGAATCGCAGAAGACAAACTGGAGGAAATTTTCAAATCCTTCGAACAGGCAGATGCTTCTGTTTCCAGAGAATACGGGGGAACCGGAATCGGTCTTGCCATTACGAAAAAACTCGTTGAACTGCACGGAGGGAAAATCAGGGCAGAGTCCGAACTCGGAAAAGGAAGCAGGCTGATATTCACCATACCTGCAGTTCCAGGTTCATCATCAGGAGCACCTTCTTTCAAGGAATACAACAGGCTGCAGAATACAGAAAATATCATTATAGAAAGAAAAGAACAGAAAACTGCGGAAGAGAAAGGTTTCAGAATTCTTGCAGTCGATGATGAACAGGTGAACCTGAATGTTCTGGAAAATCAGCTCAGTCTGGAAGGATGGTCTGTGATCTCGGCAGAAAACGGAGAGACTGCAGTGCATCTGGTCGAAAGCTCCCTGCCGAATCTCATTCTTCTGGATGTAATGATGCCTAAGATTTCAGGATATGAAGTATGCAGAATTATTAGAAAAAAATATACACAGGCAGAACTGCCGATCATCATGCTGACAGCAAAAAATACCGAAAATGATCTTCTGGCCGGTCTCGATTCAGGAGCTAACGATTATCTGGTCAAACCTTTTTCAAAAAAGGAGCTGACTGCAAGAATCCGCACTCATCTGAATCTTTCCCAGATCAACAAGGCCGCTGTCCGTTTTTTTCCGAATGAGTATCTGAACTTTCTTTCAAAAGAATCGATTGTGGACATTCAGCTGGGTGACCATATCAAGAGAGAAATGGCAGTTCTCTTTTCAGATATCCGTTCGTTTACTTCCATCTCTGAACATATGACTCCAAAGGAAAATTTTGATTTTGTGAATTCTTATCTTGCAAAGGTCAGCCCGATGATCAGAAAATATGAAGGGTTCATCGTCAAATATCTTGGAGACGGGATCATGGCAGTGTTCCCGGGAAATCCTGAAAATGCAGTCCGTTCTGCCGTGGAAAAACAGTTTCAGGTGGATGAACTGAACAGGGAACTGATTCAGAAGGGGCAGAATCCGATCAATGTGGGCATAGGCATCCATTTCGGACCAATGATGGTAGGAATGGTAGGAGAAATGCACAGGATTCAGGGAGATGCTTTTTCCGATCATGTGAATCTGACATCCAGACTGGAAGGGCTGACAAAGTATTATGGAACACGCATTATTATCAGTGAGGATATGAAAAATCAGATCAGGAATGATCTTTTTTCCATCCGGTATCTGGATTCAGTAAAAGTTGTAGGCAGGAAGTCATATATAAAGATTTATGAAGTGATGGATTCCGATCCCGCAGACCTGAGAGAAAGAAAGAAAAGCTGTCTGACTATGTATGAAAATGCCCTTCAGCTCTACCAGGAAAAGGAACTTGAATCTGCGTTCGATCTGTTTCAGAAGATCAAAAAAGTCTTGCCGGAAGACAATGTATTAAATCTGTATATTGACAGAATTGAAAAATATCGGAAGGACGGCCTTCCGCCCGACTGGATTGCACAGTCGGAATTTGACAGCAAGTAAGAGGCACAGTGTGGCAAAAGAAACGGAATGGTCTAAATTCAAATCCTTAAACAGATCAGTAGCAGCAAGAGAAGTACTTGTTCAGCAGGGATATCCTCCGACTGCAATGTACATACTGATGGACGGTGTAGTAGATATCTTCAGAAACGACAAACTCATTTCTACGATCAGAAACAGGGGCGAATACATAGGAGAAATTTCCATTCTACTCGGATCGGCCTATTCTGCTACAGTCATTGCAGCTGCCCCCTGCACTGTCATTAAAATAGATGCAGCAGATGCAGGAAATTTTCTGCGCCACAGTCCTGAAGTAGCAATCTCCATTGCTCGAAAACTTGCAAACAGACTGGTTGACTTGAATAAGCAGATCGCCAATCTTGCAAACTCTCCGTTCACTGCAAGTCTGACAAAACTCATTGAAGCAGAAAGAAAGAAGATTGAGAATAAAGAGAAAGTTAAGGAAATCAGTTTTGATACCCTCAGCAATCTTCAGGTTGATTTTCCCCCTATGTATGAAATCATCACTCAGAATGAAATGCTTTTCAATCTTTATATCCTTGTCAAAGGAGAAGTGGAAATCATAAAAAACAATAAAATCATTGCCATTGAATCTGAGCCCGGATACTATATGGGAGACGTATCAATTCTGAGAAAGGCACTTCCCAATGCAACGGTCAGAACAAGGACGGAATGCAGAATGATACAGATTCCTGCAGACAGAGTGGACAGTTTTCTCTCCCACTCTCCTGAAGTTGCCATCTCCATTGCAAGAAAGATAGGCGAAAGAATTCTCTCTATCAACAATGTAATGGAAAAACTGAAAGATGACGGGAAGGATGATAAGAAAAAGACAAAAAAAGAAGATGAAGGTTTTCAGATAGACGAAAAGACATCTGCAGAACTGGAAGATCTGATGAAACGACTGGGTATTCTTTAGTGCTCATCTGTGAAACAGAATTGAAGGAAGAATTATTCGGTTTCCAGGTACAATGCTTTTTCTTTCGCTGAAACCCTTTGGAACTTCCAGAGAATACAATGCCGGTTTTGAGCCTTTATATACAGGACATTTTTTCTGAAGACACGGTTCAGTGGAAATAACCTCTATGACAGTAAAATTTCTGCTGATGACAATTTCTTCGAGCTCAAGACGAATACGGCTCATGGAAAATTTTGGAATCTCCTCTTTTTCGAATACGTAAAGCATTCCCTCATTCGGAGCCAATTCAGAAACAGCCATCATACCGATTCCCTGCTTTTCAGGAGTATCAGCAATCATTGCCTGAACAGAAAATTTTTCCCCTTTCTCACTGATGATGGAAATCTCTTTCCTTTCAAGTATCAGGTTTTTTGATTTTGTATACAGAAGAGCTTCATCGGCCATTCCGGGCACATCTGCAATCAGTATGAGAACTGAGCTGATAAAAAAAACAGTCAGATTGACAGCAAATGACTTCTGGGCAGCAGTCATTTTTCCTGAGGGATCAGGAATTTCTGTGTCCTTGAAAACCAGTCCAAATCTTGCCAGAGTGTAAAGGATAGAAGATACTGCAGGCACAAAAAGATACAGAAGCATTGGAAACCATCTGTCTCTGCTCACATCCGTCATAATTCCGACGGATGCGGCAATGCAGAGGATTCCGACTGCAGGAACAGCAAGAAAGAAAATCAAAGCCCCGCCTGTTT
>DAORDI010000048.1:0-26712 GCA_035345895.1 Leptospiraceae bacterium | reverse complement strand
AGCATAGTATTTGCCGAGGACAGTGCGGTTCAGGGAGTCATTCTGAAAAGAATACTTCTGGAGGAAGGTTATGAGATCTACTGGGGCAAGACAGGAAAGGAAGCACTTGCACTGATTGAATCAAAACAGCCGTCCCTTGTCATCAGCGATGTGGAAATGCCCGATATGAACGGTTTCGAACTTTGCAGAACGGTCAAGTCCAAGGACAGTCTGAAGGACATTCCTGTGATCATCTGTTCCTCTCTTTCCCGTCCTGAAGACATTATGACTGGAATTGAATGCGGTGCAGACGGATATGTGACAAAGCCATACGACAAAAAGTTTCTGATGTACAGGGTGAGGACACTTCTCGAAAATCCGATACATTCTAATGAAGAAATCATTCCGATATACATTAATTATGCAGGAAAGAAATTTGAGATCACTGCGGACAGACTGCATATCCTGAATATGCTCCTTTCCACTTATGAAAATTCTCTGAAACAGTACCAGGAACTTGTGAATGCACAGATTGAACTGAAAAAACTGAACAAGTCGCTGGATCTGTCCAAAAAGGAAACGGAAAATCTTCTTCTGAACATACTGCCGGGAAAAATTGCAAAGGAACTCAAGGAAAAGGGAAATACTGAACCGGTCTTTTATGATGAGGCTACAATCCTGTTTACAGATTTCAAGGGTTTCACTAAGATCTCAGAGAAACTTTCCACGAATGAACTCATCAGTCATCTGGATAAAATGTTCAAATTCTTCGATTCCATCACTCAGGTTTACGGAATTGAAAAAATCAAGACAATCGGGGATGCATATATGTGTGTAGCCGGAATCCCTGAGCCGAGTGCAGATCATTCAGTGAAATGTGTGAAGGCTGCACTGGAGATCATCGACTATATGAATATTGTAAACATACAGAATGAATCACAGGGCAAGCCTTCCTGGCATATCAGGATAGGGATTCACACAGGTCCTATTGTTGCAGGTGTTGTGGGGACAAGGAAATTCTGCTATGACGTCTGGGGAGATTCAGTGAACACTGCGAGCAGAATGGAATCCTCGGGAGAGCCTGGAAGGATAAATATTTCCGGAAGCACATTTGAGAAAGTGAAGGATTATTTTGAATGCGAATACCGGGGGAAAATTCCGGCCAAGAACAAAGGCGACATTGATATGTACTTTGTGAACGGAGTCAAAAAGTCCAATTTATAATTGACTGGGCGGTCTGTCTTCAGAATCTGTGATTATGTCTTCCATCATACTAGACGGAAAAGCTCTTTCCGATAAAATAAAAAATCAGATCAAATCAGAAATAGAAAAGAACAGCGATAAGGGTACTCCTGTTCTGGCAACTGTGCTTGTAGGAGCAGACCCTTCCTCTTTTACATATGTAAATATGAAAATAAAGGCATGTGCCGCAGTGGGAATGGGTTCCAAAAAAATCCATCTGCCTGAAAATACAACGACTGAGGAACTTCTGAAAGTCATCCGTGAACTTTCTTCCGATGAATCGATAAACGGGATTCTCCTGCAGCATCCTGTTCCGTCTCAGATTGATGAAAGACTGGCATTTGATGCTATTCCTGATGAAAAAGATGTGGACGGTGTGACTACTCTTTCCTTTGGAAAACTTTCCATGGGAGAAAAGACTTTTTATCCATGCACGCCATACGGAATCATGCTTCTTCTGGAAGAGTATAAAATTCCTCTTCAGGGAAAAAATGCAGTAGTCGTCGGCAGATCTGCAATCCTCGGAAAACCGATGGCAATGATGCTCCTGGAAAAAAACTGTACAGTCACTGTATGTCATTCGAAGACTGCCGATCTGAAGAAAGCAGTTTCTGAAGCGGATATTATTGTAGGTGCACTGGGAAAACCGGAATTTATCAAAGGGAGCTGGATCAAACCGGGAGCCGTTGTAATTGATGCCGGATACAACCCGGGGAACGTAGGAGACATTGAGCTTTCTGAAGCATCCAAGGTTTCTTCGTATCATACTCCTGTTCCTGGAGGAGTCGGACCGATGACTATTTCTGTTCTTCTCAGGCAGACCTGGGATTCATTCAAAAAGAAAAAAGGAATTCTCTGAGGTTATGCATAAGGTGTTTTTTCATAATTCTTTTTCAGGCGAAAAAGAGGAATTCATTCCCAAAGATCCGAAGAGTGTTTCAATCTATTCCTGCGGACCCACTGTCTACAATTTTGCCCATATAGGGAATCTCCGTTCTTTCATGTTTACCGACGTCCTCAGAAGAAGTCTGAAGATTCTGGGATACAGTCTGAATCAGACTATGAACATCACCGATATTGATGATAAAATCATTAAAAACTCAATAGAAAAAAATATACCCATTGAAGAGTTTACAAAGCCCTGGACTGAAGCTTTTTTTCAGGATCTGGAGACTCTGAAAATCGAAAAGCTGGAGCATTATCCCAGGGCTACCGATTCGATAGACGATATGCTGATCATACTCGACCGTCTGAAAGAGAACGGTTTTGTATACGAAAAGGACGACAGCATCTACTTCAGACTGTCCAAATTTTCCAATTACGGGAAACTCTCAAGGCTCGATACATCAGGACTCAAGTCGGGTGCCAGGTATGATTCTGACGAATATGACAAGGATGATGCAAGAGACTTTGTGCTCTGGAAGAACCAGAAGCTGGAAAATGAAAAATCCTGGGATACAAGACACGGGAAGGGCAGACCGGGATGGCATCTGGAGTGCTCTGCAATGATCCGCCAGATTTACTCCTCCGGGATTGATATTCATACGGGCGGGATTGATCTTCTTTTTCCTCACCACGAAAATGAAATTGCACAGTCGGAAGGAGCATATCCGGGGGAGAAGTTTGTAAATTACTGGCTTCACTGTGAACATCTGCTTGTGGACGGACAGAAAATGTCTAAAAGTCTGGGAAATTTTTATACACTCAGGGATCTGCTGGAAAAAGGTTTCAAGCCGAATCCTCTGCGTTATCTTCTTCTTTCATTTCACTACAGATCGAAACTGAATTTTTCTCTTTCAAGGATAGAGGAGTCTGAGAAGGCGCTGCAGAGAATTCAGACCGCACTGGAAAGAGTTCTGGAAAAGACTGACTGGATGTATGATTCGGAAATCCCGAAAGGATATTCTGTATCTTTTTATAATGAATTTTTGGCCGGACTTGCCGATGACCTGAATGTTCCCAAATCTCTCTCCTCCGTGTTTGAATTTGTAAAACATATGAATGCAGATCTGGATTCAGAAAAGCTCGGCAGAGAAGAGTGTATGGATTCTGTCAGGTTTTTGTTTCAGGTGAACAGGCTTCTGGATGTTCTGGAATTTTCAAAAAAAGACGGCTCTGCAGACGAAGAAATAGACAGACTGGTTGCTGCGAGGATTGAAGCAAGAAAAAACAAGGACTTCAAAAAGGCGGATGAGATCAGGGACGAGCTGAACAGACTGGGAATCATACTGGAAGACACAAAAACGGGCGTGAAATGGAAAAGAAAATAAGTCAGGCAGTATTCGGAAAAAGAAACTGTGAGGAACTCCTGAAAAGGCTTCTGAAGGAAGGAAGACCGGTTTCTGAATGGCCTTACAGAGAATTTCTGATCAAAAAGAATCCTTCAAAGGATCTGGTTTCTCTCCTGGAAAAGATCCCTGAAGAGATTCATGTCAGACATGTTTCCATAGGTGACTTTGATTCCATGTTTCCCGGGATGAATCATCAGGGGATTGCATTCCTGAAAAAATCAGGATCTTCTTCCTTTGAATATTCCGATATAGAGAAATTTTTCTCTGAAGAGAATCATGAAAAACCTGTTCTGATTCTGGACCGGATTCAGGATGTGGGAAATTTCGGAAGTATCATCAGGACGGCGGAATGTCTCGGAGTGAAGCATATCATTATTCCGGAAAGGGATTCTGCAATGGTTAATGATACTGTAATGAAGACATCATCCGGTGCAGTTCATCATGTAAATATATACCGTGTCACAAACCTGTCTCAGATTCTGGACAGACTGAAGGAAAACGGATTCTGGATTGCATCTGCCAGCGATCGGGGATCTGAATCCTGGCAGAAAATTTCAGGGGACCATCTTGTTCTGATCCTCGGAAGCGAAGGGGAAGGTGTCAAGAGGATACTCATGGAAAAATCCGACTATAATATAAGGATTCCGATGCACGGGAAAATTTCATCCATGAATGTTTCCGTAGCCTGCGGAATCCTTCTCGACAGGATAGTGAACAGATCGTAGCTCGCTTTAAAACTCCTCTTCCATATATCTTCCGTCAAACATGCTTACCATTTCCTTCTGCAGTTCAGTAGGCATTGCATCCGGATCGATCGGACCGTTCCAGAAAAGTTCCGTCACCCTGACATCTCCTTTTACTCCGGGAGGAGGCATTACAGGACTCATACTCTGCACAAGCTCCACGGTGAGTCTGTCCTGATCAGGATATCCGGAAGGTTCCACTATGTAGACATCCGTGATTTCTCCTTCCGTTGTAATTGTATAAGCGACAACGCAGGAATAAGGATGAGGCGCTCTTTTCCAGTAATCCATGTACATTTCAGGTCCTCTCATTCTGGCTGAAATATAATTGGAATATGTCTTGGGAAGTTTTTTGCCTTTGATCTTTTTTACATAACCTTTTACTTTTCCTTCATCCTTGATTTCCTCATCCGGAATTTTCATTCCTTCAGTTTCTGTAGGTGTTTCTGTACCGGAAACTACACCGCCGTTCAGATCCTTTACATCATCAGGGATTTCCGGATCAATAAAATAGAATTCCATTTTTTCCGGCTGAAAATGATCCTTGGACATATCTCTTTTCTTCTGAGAGGAGGACTGTCTCTGCACTGTGACAGGAATAATGAACATCACTGAAAGAAGTGTCAGGTGGAGAAGTACGCTCAGTGCAAGATTGTCCTGAAATCCGGATCGAAGTCCTCTTTCCTCAATCGGTTCTGCCTCTCTTTTCAGAAAATGTCTGACTAGAAACTGTGCAAATGCATAGACAGAAATCAGACACATTGTGCAGAAAATAGGAAAAAATATATTATCTGCATATCTTATGAATTCCTTGTCGGGTATTCCCGGCTTCAGTCCGAAAAACTGAAGAAACTTGGTTCCGAACACATAATCAAGATGGTATATGACTGCTGTGGATGCAAAAAGAAGGAAAAGAAGATAAACAAAAAGAGTGGAGAATCCCGGCCAGTATCTGTTCAGGTACACCTGTCCCAGTCCCGGCATTACGGCTTCCCTGAATTTTGCGTATCTGGACTTTCTCTGCCAGGAAGCTGTTTCCGGAACTGTGGAAGAAGAGCCTAGTCTGGTGTTTGCATAAAGGTACAGGTAAGGCCTTCTCAGGACCCAAAGAACAGTCTTTCTTCCGACCATTTTTGAGACCGTATGAACATTGAGAAGCCAGAAAAGAAGGGAACCCTCTCCTTTGAAAGAGAGTGCAATCAGACTGTCCAGTTCCATCTGGGAATCTTTTGCAGAGAGGAAAAGATACAGTGCGGTCAGCATTACAAAAAGAAATACGGCAGAAAACCAGGACAGGAATACTATGAAGAATGTATAAAGAAAACTGTCGCCGGAAGCACTTCTTTCAGAGGAATATCTGTATTTGGAGCTTTTCAGATATCCGTATTTTGAGACAGTGAACCTGGCTTCCAGGAAAAGAATGATGAATCCGACAATGCCCCAGAAAAGAAGAAAATATCCCTGAAATGCAAGTGCTCTTTCATTCTTCAGACCGGCAATGCAGTATGGAGACGTTTCATCCCAGAGACAGATGAAGTCCAGAGGGAAGGAGACTGCATATACAAAAATCTGAAGAGCAGCGGACTGAAATGCAGATGCCCGGAGAGTATGATTGGATCTGTAAAGAAACAGTACACCGATCGGAAAGAAAACCCCAAGGCCGATGAAAGGACTGGCAAAACAGAGAAAGGAGAGCCAGTAAGTGACAATTCTGTCAAATTTTGATTTTGGGATCTGTCTGATGTTGAGTATGCTGTCCATGATTCTAAGCTTTAGACTTGTGCAGTATGATCAAGAGAAAAATCTTTTTCGACTTTGTCTTTCTGAATAAAGGCATTGAATTTTGTTTCAGTCAGTAAAAATCTGGGTATAATGGAAGACGATTACAAAGGAATTTTCGGCGATTACGAGAGGCTCCTCAGGGAGATATTCTTAAGCCCGATGGACTCATTTGACTTTTATCTGAACAGCGGGAAATTCAGCCTGCTTCATCTCTTTACAGTGCATATTCTTCTCTGGACTCTCTGTCCCCTGTCCATACTGATTCAGAAAGCTTCTGTCCTTCTTATGAATTTCAGAATCAGAGAGGAAATCATTGATTCCTGGACCTGGAAAGACTATTCGGTCGTACTGATTTATCCCGCAGCAATGCTTCTTGCATCCATTATGGAAGGTTTCAGAAATGCATACAACGAAACCAGGCAGAAGACTGTGGCAAGGGAAAAAAATCTGGTCTATCTGGCATTTCTGCCTTTCAGCGCCACCGGTGTTTTCTGGATTCTTCCTAAGCCGTTCCCGTTCTTTTTCCTTGTTTTTGCACTGTACTATTCTTTCCGCATTCTTTCCAAAACGCTGAAAAATCTTTCAGGGTACACTGATCAGGAATACAGGATATATCTTATGTATATACTCATCCTTTTTTCTCTCGTCAGTCTGGGGGCAGCCTCAATCTTAAAAACAGTCAGGTAGTCATGAAAATATTTTTAATCGGAATCGGCGGGATTGCTATGGGCAATCTTGCCAGAATGCTTCAGGAGCTCGGTCATGAAATTTCCGGCTCAGACCATGATCTGTATCCTCCTATGTCCGATCAGCTGGCGGACTGGGGAATGAAAGTATATTCAGGATTCAAGGCTGCAAATGTCAAAGGATCCGATCTTGTAATTATAGGAAACGCGATATCCAGAGGAAATCCTGAAGTGGAAGAAGTTTTGAATTCGGGAATGGACTATATAAGTATGCCTGAAGCTATTTCCAAATTCATCCTGAAGGGCAGAAAGGTGATCGTCATTGCAGGGACTCACGGAAAGACCACAACGACATTTCTTTTGCACCATCTTCTGAAGGAAGCAGGACTTTCTCCCGGGCTTTTTGCAGGGGGAATACGAAAGGACGGTCATGCAGGATTTGAACTCGGCAAGGGAGAATATTTTGTAATAGAAGGGGATGAGTATGATTCTGCCTTCTTTGACAAGTCTTCCAAGTTTCTTCATTACAGACCTTACATTCTTGGACTCACTGCCCTGGACTTTGATCATGCGGACATATTCAGCGACATAGGTGCAATTCAGACTATGTTCAGAAGACTCCTGATGATCACTCCTTCAAAGGGAAAGATATTTTATAATGAAAAAGCATCCAAGCTTTCAGAGATTGCAGCAAAGTTTCCTCATTCCCGGACAGAAGGTTATTCTCTAGGAAAAAGCAGTTCAGTTTTCTCCTGTAAGAAAGGAAAACTTTCTCTTCAGAAGGAGAATCAGGAGATTCCCTCGACACTGATCGGTGAGCACAATGCGATGAATTCGGAGCTTGCGCTCAGAATTGCCCTGGAAATTGCGCCTTCCAAAAAAAAGGAATTTCTTTCCGGACTGAACAGTTTTGCAGGAGTGAAAAGAAGACAGGATGTTCTGTATTCTGATGAAAGATCCGTTCTGATTGAAGACTTTGCGCATCACCCTGCTGCAATTCAGGAAACTGTGAAAGCAGTGAAGAATGCCTATCCCGGTTTTTCGATTGTCTCTCTGTTTGAACCTAGAAGCGCTACATCTCACAGAAATGTGTTTCAGAAGGAATTTGCGGAAAGTTTCAAGGGGAGTTCAGCTGCAGTGATTGCTGAGGTGTTCAATCTGAAGAAGGTTCCTGCAAATGTGAGACTGAATGTGAAAAAACTTGTGAAGGACACTGAAACCCTTTCCCATGTTCCTGTTTCCGTCTATGCGAAGGAAGCGAAGGACATTCCGGATATTCTGCTTAAGAAAATAATGAAAAATCCTTCTGAAAAAATTGCAGTGCTGGCAATGTCGAACGGTTCCTTCGGAGGAATCTATTCAAGACTGAAAGAAATCCTGGAGAAGAGAAAATGAATCTGATTGAAGAACTCGAAAAAATATACAAGGATGCAGTGTCCCGGATTGAAGGGACTGACGCTGATGCAGAGCTTGAAAAGATAAGGAATGAGGTGCTTGGAAAAAAAGGCACACTGACTTCCATACTGAAGCAGCTCGGCGGTATGAGTGCAGAGATGAAGAAGACTGCAGGACAGAAAGCAAATGAGTTTTCCAGGGAGCTTGAAGGTATTCTGACTTCCAAGAAGGACGAGGTCAGAAAGAAAGAACTCTATGCTGAAATGGAAAAGGAAAAATTCGATTCTCTCCGGCCTCTGCGCCAGTCGGAATACGGAACGCTCCATCCGATTACAAGGATACAGTATGAGGTGGAGGATATTTTTGTATCGATGGGATTTCAGATTATGGACGGCCCTGAGATTGAAACTGACTACAATAATTTTGAAGCACTGAATTTTACTGACGATCATCCTGCCAGAGATATGCAGGATACATTTTATACCGAAGACGGAAATCTTCTCAGAACCCATACATCTGCAATTCAGGTGAGAGCTCTGCGAATTCTCAAACCTCCGTTCCGAATCATTGCTCCCGGAAGAGTGTTCAGATATGAGGAAGTGGATGCTTCTCATGAAAATACATTCAATCAGGTGGAAGGCATGGTTGTCGGAAAGGATATTTCAGCCGCCAATCTGACTTACACAATGAACACTCTTCTTTCAAGCATATTCAGAAGAGAGACAGTCGTGCGGCTTCGTCCGGGATATTTTCCATTCGTGGAGCCAGGATTTGAACTGGACTTCCAGTGCATGGTCTGCGGGGGAAAGGGCTGTTCCGTCTGCAAGCATTCCGGATGGGTGGAACTCCTGCCCTGCGGACTGATTCATCCCAATGTGCTGAAATCTGCAGGACTTGATCCTTCCGTATGGACAGGTTTTGCATTCGGTCTGGGACTTGACAGACTTGTAATGATGAGATATGGTATTAACGATATAAGATATTTCAATTCGGGAAATCTGAGATTCCTGAAATCATTTGCCTGAAGGAAAGAATATGAAGAAAGAAAACGCAGAATCAGAGATAAGAAAACTGGAAGAAGAGATCAGGCATCATCAGTACCTGTACTATGTAAAAAATGAACCTGTGATTTCAGACCGGGATTTTGATTTTCTGTTCAAGAAACTTCAGAAACTGGAAGAGGAGAATCCGAAACTGGCTTCTCCGAACTCTCCTACGAAGATGGTCGGTTCCGACCTGGACAATGATTTTGAAAAATTCAAGCATACAGTTCCTGTGCTTTCACTGGAAAACACTTACAGCACTGAGGAGCTTTCCGAGTGGCTGCAGAAGACTGATCCGAAAGGGGACTACTCAGTCGAATGGAAAGTGGACGGTGCAAGCATCGTGCTGTATTATCAGAAGGGAGAGCTTTACAGGGCAGTGACGAGAGGAACAGGAGGAGTGGGAGATGATATTACTGAAAACATCAGAACCGTCAGAAATATTCCCTTGGTGCTTCCTGAAAAAATTGATCTTACTGTCCGCGGTGAGGTTTACATGACTTTCAAAGACTTCGACAAAATCAATGCCCGTTCTGTTCATCAGCATGCAAATCCCAGAAACCTGGCTTCAGGTACAATCAAAAGCAAAAATTCATACAAGGTCGCTGAAAGACCTCTCCGGATCTGCATCTATGAGGGATATATTCCAGGCAAAAGAAAAATTGAGACTCACCATGAAATGCTGAAATATCTCCGCTCCCTTCATTTTCCGATCTCTGATGACAATGTCATTATAAAAGCAGATAAAATCATTGCGACTGTGGAAAAGTTCAAGAAGAAAAAATCTTCACTGGGCTATCCTACAGACGGGCTTGTGATCAAGCATGACAGTTTCAGATTCAGGGAGGAATCCGGCTTCACATCTCATTCTCCCAGATGGGCACGTGCACTGAAGTTTGATGCAGAGATGAAGGAAACCAGGATTCTGAAAATTGATCTTTCTGTGGGAAGAACAGGAAAGATTACTCCACGGGCAGAAGTGGAACCGGTTCAGCTTGCAGGATCCACCGTGCGTTTTGCCACGCTTCACAATCAGGATTATATAGATGACCTCGGTGCGGGCATCGGTGCGGTCGTCAGAGTCGCTAAACGGGGAGAAATCATTCCTGCAGTGGAGGCAGTCGTAGAGGCTCCTGAAAAGGTTTTCAAGATCCCTGCAAAATGTCCATCCTGCGGGAAACCTCTTGCTAAAAAGGATGATTCAGTGGATATTTTCTGTTCAAACACGGTATGTCCGGGAAGACAGGTTCATCTTCTTCGTTTTTTTGTAGAAAAGAAACAGATGGATATTGAAGGCTTCGGAGAAAAACAGATAGATCTTTTTTATGAAAAAGGCTGGATCAGAACAGTACCGGATATCTATGATCTGCACAAATATTCTAAAGAAATAGTCAAAACGCCCGGATTCGGAGAGAAGAGTCTGAAAATTCTTCTGGATGGAATTGAAAAGTCCAAGAAGAAAGATTTTGCACAGATTCTTCCTTCCGTGAGTTTGAGTGAGGTAGGACACAAGGTGACAGAGATTCTGTTTGAGAACGGATACGATTCACTGGAATCTCTTCTGAAACTGGCTGAATCCAAAAAAGCAATGGAGGAGCTCGCTTCAATTCACGGGATCGGTGAAAAAATAGCCGAGTCGATTGTAAACTCTTTCAGAGACAAGGCAGTCATAAAACTTTTCAAGGAACTGGAAAAGAAGGGCCTCGTAATGAAAACACAGGTGAAAAAGGTCGTCAAGGGAGATGTTTTTGCCGGACAGTCCTGGTGTGTGACCGGAAGTTTTGCAAATTTTGCACCGAGGGAAAATGCAATGAAGATTGTGACTGAATATGGCGGAAAGTCTGTATCCGGTGTCTCCTCAAAGACAACTCATCTTCTTCACGGGGAAGGAGCAGGTTCTAAGCTGGATAAGGCAAAATCTCTGGGAGTGAAGCTTGTGGATGAGGATGAGTTTATCCGGATTCTGGAGGAAAATGAAATTTCTTATTAGTCTGATTCTTTTTGCTTCAGCGGCTGCCTGCTCCATACAGAAACCGTTCGGGAAAAGAATACTGGACGTCGTACATTTCAGCACAACGGGCGACGTTATGGTGCACAATACCCAGATTGCAGCTGCATGCAGGAACTCCTGCACTTCCTACGACTTCAGTCCAAGCTTTAAAAGCCTGCCTCCCTATTTTGCAGGAAAGGATTTTGTCATTGGAAACCTGGAAACTACACTCCCCGGAAAGAAAGAAGACTATACTGGATATCCTCTTTTCGGTGCACCGGATGCTCTTGTAAAGGCTCTGAAAGAAACAGGATTCAATCTTCTGACAACTTCGAACAACCATTCTCTCGACAAGGGAAAAAAGGCTCTCCGAAGGACCTTGGATGTTCTGGATTCTTTCGGAATTGCCCATATGGGAACATACAGAGATCAGAATGATTATGCAAAGAACAGAGTTCTTCTGATTGAAAAGAAAGGAATCAGATTCGGCTTTCTTTCCTACACGTATGGCACAAACGGGATTCCGATACCTAAGGATACAGTGGTCAATATCATTGATCAGAAAAAAATTGAAGACGATATATCACAGGCAAGGACACTGGGTGCTAATATCATTATAGTATATTTTCATTTCGGCTCTGAATATGAAAGACTTCCTTCCAATGAGCAGAGGAAGACTGTCGCATCAGCATTCAAGTCAGGGGCAGATATTGTGCTGGGAGGACATCCTCATGTAATCCAGCCCTATGAAACATGGATACTGACCGACCGGTTCGGTGAAAAAAAGAAAAGATTTGTTATGTTTTCTCTCGGAAATTTCGTTTCCAGTCAGTACTGGAGGTATTCCAACGGAGGAATTCTTTTTGAATTTGACATTCTGAAGACCGGAGAAGGGAAAGATTTTTCATTTGAAGTTTCCGGGATAAAATATCATCCCCTTTATGTGCAGAAACAGTATTCTCCTGTGTTTCAATACAATGTGATTCCGGCAAAAGACTATCTGGACAGAAAGACAGACTATCGCCTGAATGCTGAAGAGGAAAAAAAACTCACAGAGCTTTATAACGATACTCTGGAACATCTCGGAAGGTACAGTTACATCCAATGAAACTTGATCCCGATTTTCTGAAATCCTGTGAAAAGTTTTTCGGAGATCCTGAAAAAGCGGAAGGAGATCTGATCGCGGTCGGAGGCAGAATTTATCCTGAGATTCTTTTTTACGCATATTCTCACGGAATCTTTCCCTGGTCGGAACGTCCTGCCAGATGGTACTCAGTCAATCCCAGGGCTGTATTTGATCTGGACGGGCTTCATATTTCAAGGACAGTCAGGAAAAAAATACGCAAGAAAGTATATAATATTACATTTAATAAATCATTTGATGATGTCATGAAAAAATGTGCCGAGAGAAAAAAGGAAAGCACATGGATTACTCCCGGATTCCTGAAAGGATACAGTGAGTTTCATTCTCTGGGATATGCTCACAGTGCCGAGGCCTGGGATGAGGAGGGAAATCTTTCCGGAGGTGTTTACGGCGTAGCAATCGGAAGATTTTTTGCGGGCGAAAGCATGTTTTCTTCAGGGCAGGATGCAGGCAAAATAGCTCTCGCCTGTCTGTTCAATGCTCTGAAAAATGACGGATTTACTCTCTTTGATTCACAGGTTCTGACCGAGGTGACCTTCAATCTGGGAGCCTATGAAATTTCCAGGATTGAGTATCTTCAGAGACTGAAGACAGCTGTCAAGATTCCCTATAAATGGACTGTGCCCGATGCAGATTCTGTATATGCAGACTTGCTTAAGTCTATGGACAGAATATGATTACTCTTGCTGCAATACTCTTTACTGCCGGAATCATATACGGGGTTCTGCTTTACTTAAATTCGGAAAGTCATTCAGAAATGGACAGGGCTGTGAAAAAGAGGGAGATCTGGGAAGAAAATCTGGACGGAGTGGATGCTGCAAAAGCTCTGAAAAAGAAAACGGACAAAAATCTGCCTAGACCGAGAATCTGCCCTGTCTGCGGAAAAGCATTAAAAAAGCATGAATATCTGTTTGCATCCATGGAAGAGGCAAGAGGGCAGGAAAAAAGACAGGTGAAGATATACGGATGCAGATACTGTTATCTTGGACTTTCCGATGATCCTGCGATCAGAGAAGGGCTTGAACTCTGATGAAAAACATTTCACTTGACTCCGATCTTTCCATACTGTCTGGAGTCGGTCCGAAGAAACAGAAAGTACTCGAAAATTTCGGTCTGAAGAAGATTTCAGACCTTCTCTATTTCTTTCCCAGAAAATATCTGGACAGAAATTTCACAGGGGATTTTTTTCTGAAGGCGGGAGAGACGGTCACGTTTCTCGCTGAAATAAAATCCTTTTACACTGCTCACGGAAAAAAGTCCAGACTGATTGCGGTCTGCACGACAAACAGGGGCGAACAGATTGAACTTGTATTTTTCAGAGGTCTGGAATTTTTTCGTAAAATTATTTATAAAGGTCTGCAGCTCGCTGTTACAGGGAAACTGGAAAATTTCAGAGGTACATTCCAGATTGTTCACCCTGAGTACGAAACAGTCACTGAAGATGATCCTTCCATGCTGAAACATACAGGAAGGATTATTCCTCTTTATCCTTCAAATGAAACTTTGAAAAATGAAGGTCTTGATTCCAAAGGATTCAGGAGACTCCAGATCCAGATCCAGGACTGGATAGACGAGGGCAGGATTTCTGTTCCTGAAATTATTCCGCCTGAACTGGCAAAAAAAAGAAATCTGAAATCGAGAAAGGATGCATTTCTTGAAATTCATTTTCCGGAAAGTTTTGAATCGCTGAAGGATGCACAGTTCCGCTTTGCTTATGAGGAACTGTATTTTTTTTCCATTCTGATGGAATACAAAAAGAATCTCAGGAATGAATTCAAGAGAAAACTCTGGCCGCTTCCTGATTCAAAGACTGCATCTGAACTGATAAAGACTCTTCCTTTCTCTCTGACAGAAGATCAGGAAAATGCAGTCAGTCTTCTCAGGAAAAGTTCATCAGGGGATATCCCTTCTGCAGCGCTTCTGCAGGGAGATGTGGGTTCAGGAAAGACAGTAACTGCACTGATCTATGCGCTTCATTATACCGACAACGGAATTCAGACAGTGATTATGGCTCCGACTGAGATCCTTGCCAGACAGCATTATATCAGCATTATGAATCTTCTGGGAAACAGAATATTTCACGGGGTGGAGCTAGTCATAGGAAAGGACAGAGAAAAGTCCCGGCTTGAAAAGCTGGACCGGATCAGAAGAGGGGAGTCACTGATTGTCATCGGAACTCACAGTCTTCTCCAGCCTGATGTGCAGTTTTCAGATCTTGGTCTTGTCATCATAGATGAACAGCACAAGTTTGGAGTGGAACAGAGAGAGACTCTCCGTTCCAAGGGAAAAAATCCTGACCTGCTCGCAATGACCGCCACTCCCATTCCGAGGACACTCTGTCTGACTTTGTACGGAGATTTGAATCTGATCACAATCAGGAACAAGCCGAAGGGAAGAAAGCCAATCGTTACAAAATGGTTCAAGGAAGACAGAAGAGAGTCAGTATACAGTTCCATGAAAAAATATCTGAAACAGGGGAGACAGGCTTATATTGTATATCCTATCATCGAGGAATCGGAAAAGACGGATATGCAGTCCTGTCTGGAAGGATTTGAAAGTCTCAGGAATGTCTATTTTACCGAGTTTAGAGCTGGACTTCTTCATGGGAAAATGAAGACTGCAGAGAAAGAAAAAGTTATGGCCGATTTCAAGAAAGGAGACGTTGATCTTCTTGTCACTACGACTGTAGTCGAAGTTGGTGTGGATGTACCCAATGCGGCAGTTCTTGTGATCGAAAATGCAGACAGGTTCGGGATATCCCAGCTTCATCAGCTGAGAGGCCGTGTCGGAAGAGGGGAGCATGAAAGCTTCTGCATTCTTCTCACCAAAAATTTTGTTTCCGATGACGCAGAGGCAAGACTGGAAGCGGTCTGCAGTTCCGAGGATGGATTTATTCTTTCCGAAAAGGATCTTCAGATCAGGGGACCAGGCGAGCTTCTGGGAACAAGACAGAGCGGACTGCCTGATTTCAAGATAGCTGATCTGAAAGAAGACGGCAGTATTCTGGAGATGGCTAAGGAGGATTCACTTGTCTCTTCCGGAATCACTGAAGATGTAAAGCATGAAATCAGGGAAAGATTTGAGGAAGGCAGTCTTCTTTTTCCCAACTGAAGCGGCAGATTTATTTTCATTATATCATATCATCAGATCCGGAGGATCATTCAAAAAAAGTTTTTTTCTTGGTCTCTGATATGCAAATTTTTAGATGGAATCTGTCAGTTTCAGCTGATCAAATCTATTTCTTGCGAGTTGCTATGAACAGAATGTTTCTTTTTTTGATGGTTTTTATCTGCAGTGTGTCCGTCTATTCACAGAGTTCAGGAGGAGGTTCAAAGAATTTTGGGCTTGGGCTTTCCGTCATTTCTCCCACAGGAATTACCGGCAAATACTGGCTGGATGACAAAAAGGCGATAGAGGGAACCCTTGGTCTGGGGTATCAGGGGGACAGATGGGGAAACTATCTGCACGGAGTTCTTCTGTTCAACCTGGCAGATCTGAGTCCGAATGTCCGTTTTTATGCCGGCGGAGGACTGGCCCTGGCACACAGATACTATAAGGACAAAGAGATATTCGGCGATCTGTTCAGAAAAAATGAACATTCTCAGTGGATTCCCGGCCTCAGAGTTCCTGCAGGTATTGCCTACAGAACAGATGACAAATCGCTCGAATTTTTCGGAGAACTCAGTGCGAATCTTTTCTTTTACAGAGGAACTGATTTTGATCTTTGGCTTTCTCTCGGAGGGAGATATTACTTCTGAAGAAGTATCTGCCTGATTTTATCATTATAAAAAATGTCAAGGTATTAAGGATTTCCTGAGAACCGTAAAAGCTCTCAGGAATTTTTTATGCGAGTGCAGCTCACAGTAAGAAAAGCAGAGCCGGTCACTGAAGGCTGTTCAGGTTTTTTTCAACTGCACTGTGGAAAAGGGTAGGATTTCTCTGAATAAGTGCCTGCAGAAATTTCTTATTCAGGCTGTTCCATTTTTCATGCTGCATAGTGAGTTTGACAGAATTTGAAAAAATGCTCTTCAGTATGAACAGTACGTCCTTTTCACTCATATCGGCTCTGACAGCAAGAATGGAAGTGACAACGATTGTTCTGACATCCTCATCCTGGAAGCTGTAAGTTTTTGCCGGAATGTAGCCTTTATTGTACATCAGATTTGTTCCCTTGACCGCTTCATATTTTTCTCCGTAAAACTCAAGAAAATGAAAATCTTCCTTTGTCTTATCAGGGAGACCGCTGAACAGTTTGACAGGGTAACCTGCTGTCAGTACCATACCGTCCAGTTCTTTCTTCAGTAGAAGTTCAAGAGACTTGTCCGGAGCAAGTTCTTCAATTTTAATCTGAGTAGTATCGAGATCAAAATGTCCTAAAAACAGCAAGGCTGTCTGCTTTGATCCGGAAATACTGTCTCCGACAGAAATCTTTTTTCCTTTCAAGTCTGAAAAGGACTTAATGCTTCTGTTCACAAGAACATGCACTTCTTCTCCGTAGAGAGGTGTCAGAATTTTAATTTTATCCTTTGCTTTCGGTTCGCCTATGGCATAATTCTGCAGAACGTCAAGCTGAGTGATTGCGAGATCAGCCTTTCCGTCCATAATCTGCATAATATTATCCACGCTGCCTTTGGATGCAGAATTCTGTACTTCGAATTCAGGAATTGATTTCAGGGATTCCCCGACGGCAAAATAGGTTCCTTCCTTGAAGCCGGAAGAAAGACGGAAAGATATTTTCTTCTGTGAACATACTGTTACAAGAGAATTACAGAAAAGGAGCATCAGTGTAAAACGGATCAGTTTCATAGTGTAAAGAATGCAGATCCTTTCAGACTGTCAAGCAAAGAGTTCAGAAAACTGTGCCTAGAGAAAAGTAAATCCTCTGAAATTCCCTTCTTTTTTCCGTCTTTTCGGAAGAGAACAAAAGAATGTTCTCCTCTCTGCTGAACAGAAATGCCTCACAGAATGAAACAAGCAGATAATATGGATATGCAGTATTCATACTGCTGTATTTCCACTGAAATATGAATTCATATCCTGTTCCTGTAAAACCTGCCGCTCTGTTCAGTATGCCTGTAAAAGCATTTTTCTCAAAATTATAATTCAGAGAGACGCTGTACATCTGCAGTCCCTTGTTTTCAAAATCAGGGCGGGAATTCGAATCCAGATCTCTGAATGCCGGAGGGGATTTTCCTGAGATGTTTTCTGAAAGAAGAAAGGAGGAATGACCTCCGAATATTCCGGGATCTGAAAGAATGCCCGCAAATCCGTTTGAACGTCTGTCTGTTCTGCTGTTTCTGTCTTTCGATGTTCTAAGTCCTCCTGCTCTTGCAGAAAGACGTTCCGTGAAAAAAAAATCCAGACAGAGATAACCAAGGTATGCGTCTGTCTTTCTTACGGAGTGTGCATTGAAATCCGTTTCACGGAAATCACGCTTTCCTTTTACTGTAAATGCTCCTGTGGAAATTTCAGAGCGGAAAAATCTTTCTGAATTAAGTTCAATTCCTGCATATCTGAAATTTCCTTCGGGAAGGAATTCTTTTTTATCCTCAGGAAAGAAACCGGTATAAGTCTGATTTCTGAATTCTCTGTAGATGAAGTACATCATCTGGAAAGATTTAAAATAAGCATCCTTATCTTTTTTTAAAACTGCACCGCCAGCTTCAGAATCGGCTGATCTGTAAAGTGTTCCGGATCTTCTGTTCAGAACAAGATTCTGAAAGCTGAGTGAAAACGGCAGACTGCTGATTCTTAAGGACAGGTCTGCAAAACCGGCAGGGCCTGAGAAAAGGAAACCGTAACTGTCCAGACGGTAAAGCCCCTGACCTGCCTGCACCTTTGTTTTCAGAAGACCGAATGAATCTGAATATCCGGCCAGAATTTCATGAAAGACGGGTGATGAAACTTTTTTCTCTAGATTATATGTTTCATTATAATAAATCAATGGAGAATATAAAAAATATGCTTTTCTTTCTCCCTTGTCATAGCTTAAATAAAGCTCGGGACTTGCAGTTCCGAATATCCCGTATTTTTCAGAATTGTCCTTCCTTTCGCCGCCTTTCTGAGTGAAGTATCTGCTTCTGATATAATTTGCATTCTTCAGGGAAAAATTTTCAGAGAAACTGACTGCTTTCCCAGCGGCACTGTCGGAACGGAATGAATCCTGAATGATCTTTCTTCCGAAATCAGACTGATACAGGTCATCAGACTTGAGATCGGAGAAGGTTTCTGTATGCAGATTTCCAAAAAAAGAAGAAAAATAAACAGCCGTACAAATCATGCGGTGAATGACTGTTTTTATTTTTTTGAACGAATGGAGCATTTTGGACAAATGCAATTTTTTTATAGCATGATTCTGCTGACAGTATTTTTCTCCGTCTTCCGTGCACCGTACAGAATACCTTTCAAGATCAGGAAGAAGGGCGGAGTTTTTCTCGTTTAATGAGGACAGGAATTCTGAAGTAAAGTCTGTTCAGTAAAAAGAATTGACATAGGGATGCCCTATTATAAACAGTAGATCATATGCTCATGAATCTTTAACATACTTTGCTGTTTTTGATGTTTAAATGAAGAGGATGGGCTGAAAAAGGAGACTCTATGAAAAAAAATCTGTTAATTACATTCATTTCAATAACATTCTTAGGAAATTGTATAGTTCTGAATAAGCTTGGATTGAATGTAGACCGTATTAAAGGCAGTGAGGCTGCGTCTCAGATCAGATCGGCTGCAATTGCTCAGGATGTTCTTATTTCTGCAGCTTTGGCTGGAAGAGCAACAGTCAGCATTCTTTCTTTGATTTCAGACAAACTGGCGTCCATCGATGAAGGTGCTACATACTACAAACCTGAGGTAAATAAATGTATTTCTGCAATCAAAGGTGCAAGCGGCTTTATTCTCGGTGCGGGTCTTACAGTAATGCTCGATTCAGCTTGCAGTCTGAAACCTGATAAGAATATTATTGACAGTCCTCTGCCTGAACTCTGAACATTTTTCTGAAAGGGCGGTTTCCAGAAACTCGCCCTTTGTCTTCTTTCAGATTCTGTAAAAGTCCAGATTTTCCTGAATGACTGCAGGATATCTTCCCTGAGCATCCATATATTTTTTGTATCTGGCTTCAAATTCCCTGAACTGTCTGTTCCTGATGTTCGTAAACCGGTTGTGCATATCTGCATATGCAGGAAGCTTGGATACTTTGTCCCGGATGTCTTTCTGAAAAGGGATATGCTTGTAGAAGATTCCGCGTACAACCTTATTCAGTCTCTGGATTCCTTCCGATTCATATTTGATCCAGAGCATATAATCATTTACGAATTTGTCCCTGTCTGTTCTGAAACGCTTGAATTCGGCTGCAATCTTCTCCTTGATTTCAATCGAAAGATCCTTGTTCTTCTTGAAGAATTGTATATAATCCATATATTCTGAGGTAATAGAAGGAACACCTACGTTGTTCCACTCAGGGCCGAGGATATTCTTACAGAGTTCCCAGCGGAATGCTGCAATCGCTTCCAGCATCATTGTCTTCAGATCGCCCAGTATGAAGATAGGGAATATGATCCTTCCACGGCTTTCCTTGGAACCAGCACCTCTCAGAACAGAAAGATCCTGCCACATCATAATCTTGCTTCCTATGGAAGGAACAAGTATGAAGTCAGGAATGATGCTTCTCTGAACGAACTCTTTTCTGATCTGTTCATTATTGATCATCACTTCCCTGTTGAAAGCACTGTAGTCAATCTGCAGAATCTCATTCAGTGTGTCTGAAAGAGCCTTTCTTGTGACGATTGTCTTGTCGAGCGGAAGTGTGATATGGAATTTTGTAAGGATAGGAAGAAAGTTTCCAGGATTTCCTGTAGTCAGTCTTACGTTAGGCTGATACATAGCATTCATTTCATACTTCAGACGGTTCTCGCTGGTATCAATGTTTGCAGGGACATCCGATTCTTTTTTGAAGGGCATATCCTTGTAGTCGTTTTTGATCTTGTCAAAATAGGTCTGTCCGAGTTCATCGAGGGATGTGACAAAGTTCTTGTTGTAGATCTGCTCAAGCCATTCAGTTCCCATATGAATAGGAATGTTCGGTGCTCCTTTTTCTGTGTCCTCTGCAGTGTACAGATACATTACCTGATTAGGTTCAAGAAGAGTCTCATCAAAGTATCCGTACTTGAGCATCATCAGTACCGGCTTTGGAACATTGTGACTTCCTGTAATGTATTTCTGAATGCAGCTGGAATAGACATCCCAGTAAGTCTTGATCAGATTCTTTCTGATCTTTCTTGTTTCATTGTCAGCATCAAAAGGATTTTTTAAAGTCTTAAGTTTGGCCAGAAGAGCTGTAAACTCCTTGACTTGTTCCTGAGGAATTTTGGCAAAGTTCAGAATCTTGGATGCGGAGTTGTCCAGGTCTCTTTTCAGAGCTTCCATATCCACAGTCACAGTCACAGTTGTATCTGCACCGCCTACAGGCAGGATATCGTCGAGCAGACTGGAATCGAGGGTCTGTGAAATTTTCTTTGCCTTGGAAATGAGGTTGTTCAGATTCGGAGAAGCACCCTGAAATTCCTTATAAAATATGTTTCTGTATACCAGAAGAAACCGGGAACATTTTTCTCCGATTGCTTCCATCAGAGGGACAATGACTTCCGGCTTCTCGTCTCCGCTTCCGCTTTCTGCCAGATCAAGAATCATGTAGAATTTATCAATCAGTCCTTCGGCGCCGTACAGGGAGTTCATCGAACTGTGCAGATTTGTAAGAAGTTCATCCAGATCGTCCACCATCGCTGAAAATGACTGTGAGAATTTTTCGCAGATTCTGATGAGAATGGAAATGTCCGCTTCATACATCGGTGTCTGGATTGCAGGATCAAGAGCCAGTATTTTTCTCATAAAATGGAACTCTTCATCCTCGATCTCGATTTCCTCGGGATATACTTTCTTTAAAAGTTCATGATGATCTTCATCAAAGAACATTCTGTGAATTGTTTCCGGAAGTTTTCCGCCGCTTTCCCAGTAAGTGCTCAGATTTTTTCTGACAAGTCTCAGACATTCATCAGGAATGTACTCTTCTTCGGAATATATGTATCTTTCCTTTTCAATGTCCTTGAACATCGAAGGTTCCATGGAATAGTATGCAAGAGCCATATTGTCCCGGATCTGTTCCACGCCTGAGGACAGAGAGCTGATTGCGTTCATTTTCTTTGTCAGTTCCAGGATTTCACGGAGAAGTGTTCTCGCTATCATTACTCCAAGGGACATCTTGGACTGGATGGATTTATGAATTGTTGCAGTTGTGACAGTATATGTCGAAATGACTGAAGGATGAGTCGTCTTGATTGAGCAGGGATATCTTCCGTTTCCAAAAAGGCTGATGACTCCCGGAGTAAGATTTTTACCGCTGACCTGAAGAAGAGGCAGGCTTGTATCTCCGAACTTTTTCTCAAGGCTGTAGGCTCCTTCATGAAGAATATTCAGTGAATTGCTTGCTGCTCCCTCTTCAAAAAGGATTTGAAGAGACGGAATGGAAATCTTTTGGTTTGTCTGTGAAGTATCCAGTGGCATATTGAAAAAACCTTATTTTTTGGTTTGGCAAGAAACACTTTGTCAGGGCAGACTGTTTTTACAAGAATTTTATCTTTTCGGACTTTAATATGAATAAAGAATTGAAGACAGCCGCAGAATGCCTCTCCGGACTGAGTGACGGAATGACACTGATGGCAGGAGGATTCGGTCTCTGCGGAATCCCCGAGCATTTTATCCTCGCAATCAGAGAACTCGGAATACGAAACCTGACTGTAATCTCCAACAACTGCGGGGTGGACGATTTTGGACTGGGAATCCTTCTTCAGACAAGACAGATCCGCAAAATGATCTCGAGCTACGTCGGTGAGAACAAGACTTTCGAAAAACAGTTTCTGTCGGGCGAACTAGAAGTGGAACTTGTCCCGCAGGGAACATTTGCAGAACGGATACGTGCGGGAGGAGCCGGAATTCCTGCATTCTACACTGCTGCAGGCGTCGGCACTGCAGTTGCGGAAGGAAAGGAGACGAAGGTTTTCGACGGAAGGGAGTATATCATGGAAAAAGCTCTTCGGGCGGATTTTGCAATCGTGAAGGCATGGAAGGGAGACAGATCCGGAAACCTGATCTACAGAATGACTGCAAGAAACTTCAACCCAATGATGGCCGCCGCTGCAGACAGGACTGCTGCGGAAGTCGAAATACTGAAAGATACCGGTGAGCTCGATCCGGATCAGATCCATACTCCCGGAATCTATATAGACAGGATATTTCAGGGAAAATCGTACGAGAAAAGAATTGAGAAAAGGACGGTGAGAGATGCTCAGTAAGGAAGAAATGATCAGACGGGTCGCCCTGGAAGTGCGTCCCGGAAATTACGTAAATCTGGGGATCGGAATGCCTACGCTTGTAGCGAATTATATTCCTGAAGGAGCAGATGTGATTCTTCAGTCGGAGAACGGACTTCTGGGGATCGGACCGTTTCCTTTCGAAAAGGATGCGGATCCTGATCTGATCAATGCAGGGAAACAGACAGTCACATATACAAAAGGAGCCTCCTTTTTTTCCTCTGCAGATTCATTTGCAATGATCAGAGGAGGACATGTGGATCTGACTATTCTCGGTGCAATGGAAGTATCCGAAAAAGGAGATCTCGCCAACTGGATGATTCCCGGAAAAATGGTGAAAGGGATGGGCGGTGCAATGGATCTTGTGGCGGGTGCAAGGAAAGTCATCGTGGTGATGGAGCATGTAAACAAGGAAGGTGTTCCTAAGTTTCTGAAGGAATGCAGACTCCCACTGACTGGAAAGGCCTGCGTGCATATGCTTGTGACTGAAATGGGAGTTTTTGAATTCAGAAACGGAAAATTTGTTCTGACGGAGATATCCGGAAAAATCAGCCTGGAGGAACTCAGGGCCAAAACGGAAGCGGAATATGAAGTGGACAAAAATCTTAAAAAAATATAAGGGAGAAAGAGTCGGCCTTCTTACAAACCAGAGTGCGTACGGGACAATGATCCCGTACACATATAATTTTCATTTTTATGAAAAAACTCTCGGACTTCATACTGTGTTTCTGCCGGAACACGGACTGTTTGCAGAGCTGCAGGATCAGGTTTCAGGAAGCGGTCTGAAATATTCTCTTTCCGGATGGAATATAGTGAATCTGTACGGAGATTCGGAAGATACACTGACTGCATCCAGAGACTCTCTTCGAAATCTGGATCTTCTCCTCATTGACATTCGGGATGTAGGTGCAAGGTACTATACATTCCTCACCACTGCATTTTATATGCTCCAGTCCGTGAGTGAAATGAAAAAAAACGGCGAAAATGTTCCAGACATCATTGCTGTGGACTATCCGAATCCTATAGGAAAAAAAGCGGAAGGATCTCCTCTCGATGCAAAATATGAGTCATTTGTAGGAGTGAGAACTGCACTTCACAGACATGGAATGTCCGTCTTTGAGCTTCTCAATTATTACAGGAAAAAATTCAGTCTGGACTGCTCTCTGGATTTTCTCCGTCCTTCTGAAAATACGGATCATTACTGGGTGCCTCCTTCTCCCAACATCCCGACAAAGGACTCCTGTTTTGTCTATCCGGGACAGTGTCTCCTCGAAGGAACGAATCTCTCCGAAGGCAGAGGGACTACGAGACCCTTTGAGATGTTCGGCGCTCCTTTCATCAATCCTTTTGATGATCTTCTTCTGCACGAACTGAACAGAGAAAATAAAGGATATTATTATCTGCGTCCTTTATTTTTTCAGCCGGTTTTTCACAAACATGCAGGCCGAGTCTGTGGAGGATATCAGATCATTATAAAGAATCATAAAAAGTTTCATTCTCTTCTTTTTACTCTTCATCTTCTCAGAACACTGAAGGATTATTACAGCACAAAGTTTGAGTATCTTCAGGGTCCTTACGAATTCCGTTCCGACAGACCCGCAGTTGAACTTCTGGCAGGAGATGATCTTCTTGTATCTTATCTGTACGGAAAAGGAAAATATTCCGAGATCAGAGAGTATCTGAATTCAGAAGAAAAAAAATGGGAAAAGGAGAGAGGCTGAAAAAAAAGCAGCGTTAAGCGGCGCAAGCAGCGACAGCGATGACCGTTCTGCGCAGTGCTTGACAATTCAGCCGGCCGGTGCATACCTTGACTATGCAAGGGACAATATTGGAAATTCCGGAAGTCAGGGTGACCAAAATCAGTGTCAATGATTATGAAATGCTCTGCAGAAACAATCCGGGGCAATATGAAAAAACCGAACTTTTTGAAGGGGTCATTATAGAGAAAATGACTAAAAGCAGCGGACATATTTTTTTCAAGCATTACCTGGTTCACGAGCTTCAGAGAATTCTGCCCGGCCAGTTTTTTATTCAGACTGAAGACAGTATCCGTCTAGGAGAATCCGTGCTTGAACCGGATATCTCAATAATCGCCGGCAGCTTTATGGATTACAGGAATTCCATTCCAGAAGCAGCAAGACTCATTGCTGAAATATCTGTTTCTTCTCTTAAATATGACAGGGAAAAAGCAAGGGTATATGCAAAAGCAAAGGTTCCGGAATACTGGATCATTGATGTGGAAAACAGAAAGGTAGAGGTGTATTCAGATCCTGAAAACGAAATATATAAAAGTAAAATAATTTATAATTTTTTGGATGAAATTCCCGTTTTTGAAAGGACCGTTTCTCTGAAGAATGCCTGATTCCGGCATCTCAAGCAGCGACAGCGATGACCGTTCTGCTCCTTACAGAAGTATCTTCAGATGTTCTGTGCGGAAGGACGCTGTAAGAGTTTTTTCTTCCTCACTGAGACTGCAGTACTCCATATTCAGATAGGACAGACGGGGAAGAGAAATCGGCAGCATTGTGAGGAAATCCGGGATAAAATCAGATTCACCCGGCAGGTAGTCCGGAACAAAACCTTTCCCTTCAAACTGTCCATACGTACGGCCAAGACGGCATCCGTTCAGACTGAGCTGTTCCAGATTAGGACAGAGCTTTTTTCTCAGTATATTCAAAAGAGCAGAACGGCACTGAGGCCCAAACCCAAACTTGTAATGCTGTGCCATAGTAATTCCGCCAAAACAGCTGAAGTCCAGACGGAGAAGTTCCGGTGTGCCAGGTTCCAGAATGCGCTTTAAAAGTTCCGCACAGGCGTTGTCTCCGATCTCAGTTTCCGAGAGTGAAATCCATACAATCCTCATCTGCTCCCTGTGTTCTGCAAAAAAATCTCCAATTGCATTTACAATCTTCATCCGGCTGATATTCTGTCCGCTCCACTGCTGATCGAGCATTCCTCCTAAAAAGAGAAGGACACGAATCGGCCTGTCCTTTTGAAGCTGTTCCGGCCAGCTTAGGATGGACTGAAGACTTTCTTCTCCTGAAAAACCGTCGAGGGAAAGTTCTATATCATATTCCGGTTCTTCATTTTCATTGAGTGCCATACCATCACTCTTCTGCAGGCTTTTCCTAATGCAAGGTGAATTTATCAGTCAAGGATGGATCCTTTTTACAAAATGCAATTGACACAGTCTGCTTTCCGAATTTCCTCTTAGAGAGACAGGAGTCTCCATACGGCAGGCTTACAGCAGTGCGATGTCATTAAGATAAGAGCTTTTAACCGCGAAGAACGTAAAGATTACGAAGCAAGCGAACCAAATTCCTTGCTTCGTGTTCTCTTTGCACCGGAGTTTATGCTGAGCAGTTCAGTGTGTCGAAGTATGGTTAATGCATCGGGTTTGGAATCTGTGAAATTTATACTGTTTTTTATAAAAAAGTATATCATTAAGCGGAAGAATTTATTTAAACTGAGGAGAGGATTATGCAGGATGAAAAGCCGAAGTACGAGTTTCTGGACAGACCTTCCATTCCTATGGATGACCGGCTGAAAGAGCTGGGAGATGCATTGCTGGATTTTATAGAGGAATCTGAAAGTCTTCCTGAGAAAGAAAAGGAAACGGCACTTTATATAGGCCGGATGGAAAAAACAGGAGAGAACCTTGCAGGTGCAGAGCTGATGCAGTTTTACTGGGGGTATTCTTCCGGAGAGAAGAACTCTGTCAGCCTGGATTCACTCAGGAAAATGAAGTTCGAAAACAGTCTGGACAGTCTCATCGACTATCCGAAAGGGTTCAGGGCCGCCATCTATTTTATATTTCCGCTGATTGAATGTATTCGGATGAATTTGGGATCCGAAAAAGTATTCATTACAGGAGACGGAAGAACAGGAAAGATTTTTATGTGAAGGCAGACTTGACGCGAATCTCTCTGCCGCAAGAAAGCATTCTTGGAATTTTACTGCATCAAAGGCGTAAAAGTGATCAAAAAAAATGAGTCATTGACAATAATGAGTCTGTTGCGAATTAAGAAAATTTGTACAAATTTAATAAGGGGTATG
>DAORDI010000047.1:0-26895 GCA_035345895.1 Leptospiraceae bacterium | reverse complement strand
CAGAAAAAAAATGATCGACGGGCTTTTCCTGATCTGCAAGGGGGTTTTGAAAAAATCTTTTCTTTCAGACGGACTTGCTTCGATCATATATCCGGTCTTCAGTGATCCGGTTCAGTATTCCGGTTCTGCAATTCTTTTCACTACATACTTTTTCGGTCTTCATCTTTTCCTTGATTTTTCAGGTCTGACTGATATGGCAAGAGGCCTTGGCAAACTTTTAGGCCTTGAGCTTCCTGAAAACTTCAAGGCTCCATTTTTCATGAACAGTTTCGGCGATTTCTGGAGAAGATGGCACCTGACTTTTTCCTTCTGGATCAGAGATTATATTTATATTCCTCTGGGAGGATCGAAGGCGGGCAGGTTCAGGACATATTTCAATCTTGTCATTACCTTTGCCTTAGGCGGACTTTGGCATGGTGCAAATTTTAATTACGCTTTCTGGGGCATAATTAACGGTCTTTTTCTTGTAGGGGAAAGAGTCTTTGAAGAAAACGGATGGAAACTGATTCCCTCTGTTTTTCCTGGGCCTATCCTGAAATATCTGATTGTAATTCATATTTCCATGATCAGCTGGATTCTTTTCTTTACTCCGAATATTCAGTCTGCATGGTCGGCCGTCTACAGGGTACTTTCCTTTCAGCCTGGAAGGGATCTGATGTATGCAGAAACTGGAATTTATGCCGGCCTTTTCACTCTTCTTTTTCATTTCGAACAGGAGTTTCCTGAACGGTTTGAATTTCTGCAGAAATGGAAACCCGCTGTTCTTCCTTTTTTGGCGCTTTTTATTCTGCTCGGCCTTGTTTATATGAGCGGACGAAATATGGACTTTTTCTATGGCAAATTCTGAAAGCAGATTCTATCTTTTTTACCCTCTCATTTTTCTGACCGTTCTGTTTGCGCTTGACAAGCTTATCCCCGCAGATTATTTCAGAAAAGATTTTCTGCAGAGCGGAAACAGGGTTTATTATATCCAGAGGGAAGATCAGCTGGAAAAACTGAAAAAGGAAAATATCGGAGACAGGAAATTTATTCTGACTCTGGGGGACTCTCGGGCCTATTCCTACTCCGATCAGTCCTTTGAAGGCGAGAGGAAGAAAAAATATATACTTTATAATTTTTCTGCACCTCAGGCAGTCGTTTCCTATCACCTTTATATGCTTCGGAAAATTCTTGCATCCGGAAAAAAACCGGATCTGCTTTTCGTTGTCTTAAGTCCGGAAGGATTTGATGATGACAGACGTGCGGTGTACAAACCCTTTCTGAAGTACGCATCCGATGAGGAATTCAGGGAGAAATACAGTGAGCTTATACCGGAAGCGGACAAAAGGCAGATGCTTCTAGACAGAATCTTTGTCATCAGGAGCATTGAACTCGATTATAAGCTTCTTTTCGAAAGACTTCAGAAAAAATCGCTCAGAGAGTATTCCCGTGCCGGCAGCAAGGAATATGCTATGCTGAATCTCTGGAGAGGGGAACAGGTGGCATATGCTGCCACTGCAAACAATATAAAAAAACTGGAAGAGGATTCAGTCAGACTTTCCATGGCTTATTTCGGGAGCTACAAGATAGATGAAACTCAGTTTAAGTTTCTGAATGAACTTCTTCGGACTGCCAAAAATGCAGGAATAGAAGTCAAGCTTGTATGGGGCAAGGTATACCCCAAATATGCCGAGAATTTCATAAAACACAGTCTGAAGGAAAAATGGGAAAAGAGGATCATCGAAATGTCTTCTCAGTACGGTTATAAATTCTATAATATGAATGAGGTTTCAGACTGTGATGTGTTTTATGATGCATCTCATCAGTCCTCTCTGTGTTATGCAAGACAGCTGAATTATCTGGTGGATGAATCAGAACGTAGATGATTTGAATGTTTCCGCCTCAAAGGCCGCATCTGAAGTTCCTGCAGGATAGATAATCTTGACACTTATTTTAAAAACTTTGATCAGACCGGCCGTTTTAGAATCCTGAGCCTGTCCTCTTTTTTTCAGAAGATCGTTCAGTTTAGCATCATTGTCCTTTCCCAAAAGATCTGCGGGCGGCTTGTTTTTCTGTCCGCCTTCCGCCATCTTGAGAAGATTCATTTCCTCTTCCTTTATATTGACTTCATATCTGTATCCGACGTATCCAGGAAGATCGCCTTTTGCAGAAGTGGTTTCAATTTTTGGACTGGCTTCTATCTGTGCCATTTTGATTTTTGCAAGGAAGACTGCATTTGTAAGACTGATTGCCTTTCTCTGCATAATCATTCCGCTGCTGATCAGCCTGTAAGAGGAGACAATTGCAGTTGCAGCAAGGGCCAGAGCGATGGCAACTTCAACCAGAGTGAATCCTTTTCTATAGGAGCGGATCGCTGTCATCTTTTTCCTTTTCATCTCCGCCCTTCGATTTCCTGGTTACTTCACCGTTTTTGATCAGTGATTTTCCGTTGTACCTGTAGACCAGAAGAGTCTTCTTAATCCCTGAATCATCTCCGAAATGAATGCTGTAATCCTCTCCGATTCCTGTATACGTGTAGGGGATCTGCAGGATTCCTGCATCTGTCTTGATTCCTCTCAGATCAACTGCATCCCTGACATAACTGTTGGACGGGAAACTCGATTCTATGATTTTTTTTTCGACTATGCCCTCAGGTCCGCGAATGACACGGTAGGCGGAATAAGTTCTTTTTTCTATATCCACCTTCATAATGACAACTTCATTATGAAGTATCGCTGACTGCCAGCAGAAAAAGAGCGCCTGCTGAAATTTCTCCACAGTCCCGGCTACAGAAGGGTGGATCATATTTGTCAGACTGGAAATCGACAGCGCAATAAGAAGTCCAAGAATCATTGTCACTACTCCGATCTCTACCAGAGTAAGGCCTTTTCTGAATCCGGAAATTTTCTTCATTTCCTGTTTATTCTGCTGCAGACTTGGTTACTGTCAAGTCTTATTTAAGCTGATCGAGCAGCCGACGACAGAGGGAGTTTTGATTGACTAAAAAAACAATCCATATTTTTCAGTAAGTATCCTTAGTAGGAAGTCATTGATGATCCAGTTTGTTATTTTTTTTGCCATTTTCTCAATTTCTGCTTTCGCGGAAAAAAATGAGTCCGCTCCCAAAGATGTAAAAACCTACACTGAAATGAAATACAATTCCAAGAGTTATAAACTCAGAATCAGGGCGCCTGAGCTGAAACAGGGAAATCTGGCAGTGATGAAAATCATTCCTGAAGAGCAGAGCCTGGGTCCGGAAAATTTCAAGGTGACCTGGATGGGTGCGGATCTGCGGCTCGAAAAATACAAGGAAAGTCTTGTTTCACTGATTCCGATTTCTCCGGAAGCGAGCCCATACGACTCTCTTCTGGTCATTGAGAAAAAATCCGGCAATGAGACTGAGATTAAAAAATTCAGAATCCCAGTCGAAAAAACTGCCTTTCAGACCCGAAAGATGTACTCTGAACTGAAGGTTCCTACTAATTTCAAAACCCGCAAATATTCAGATGAAACACTTACATTCATACAGAAATGCGAAGAGAAGAAAAAGGCAGTCTTTTCTGCTGTGAATAATTTCTTTGCCAATGGGAAATTTGTAAAACCGCTGAAGAAAATCTATGTGACCAGTCCTTTTTACGTTAAGAGAATGTACAGACCGAATGACAAGGGCAAGCCCCATGGAGGAATTGATTTCAGAGGCCGGAAAGGGGAGAAGATTTATGCCATTCAGGATGGGAAAGTGGCAATAGCAGAAAAAATGTTCTTTGAGGGAAACTTCACTGTGATAGACCATGGGCTGGGAATGTTTTCACTGTACATGCATCAGTCAAAAATGCATGTCAAAGAAGGGGAATTTGTAAAGAAGGGCACTCTGATAGGTGAGGTCGGTTCCACCGGAATGTCTACAGGTCCTCATCTGCATCTGGGACTGAAAGTCAACGGTACGATGGTCAATCCTCTGAAAGTGATCGGACTTCCACTTCTGTAAATCCTGTAAAATTTTACTATGCAGGAGTGAAGCCGAGTCTAAAATATTACTATGAAACTTTGGATTATTTCTATTATTCTGCAAGTACTGATTGTATTCTTTATTTTCCCTGTCATCGACAAGGAATTCAGAGTAAGTTCCGATTGGAAAGACTCTCTGGTCGTTGTTCTGCTGATTGCAGGGCTGAATATTATAATGAAAGCAGCTCTTTTCATTCTTACAGTGGGAATCGCCTGGCTGTTCAATAAACTGACTCTGGGACTTGCAGGTCTTGTTCTAAATTCGATTATTCTTCTTTGGGTGAGCAGAATGATGCCTGAAAAGATAAAGGTTCCGAATTTTTTATCTGCCTTCATTGGAGCAGCGCTTCTTTCAGCAGCAAATGCTTTAGTTTTTTAAGGAGTTAAAAATGCCGGTTTATGAATATAAATGCAATACCTGCGGAAAAAAACTGGATGTATTTCAGCACAGTTCAAAGGTTATGGAAAACTGCAGTGAGGCAGTGGACTGCACCGAAAACGGAAAGCTGGAGAAACTGATTTCCTGTTTTTCCTTTCATGGAGATCAGTCTGCATCCGATTCATTTATGTCTAAGTCATCCTCCGATTCTTCTCATGGGTGTGCCTGCACAGGTGAAACTTCCTGTCCTGGACAGAACATTATGGCGAAGTACGGACTGAACTGAAAATTCAAAAAGGCGGTTTTCCGAATCCGATAAACTTGCTGTTCCGAATGCATTTTTTTGAGCTGTCTTTTACGCATCCCTGAAAATCATTCGGATTGAATGGGTAAATATCCACTCCGCCGTTTAAGTTGTACTCACCTTTTCCGAACGTCCCGGCTCCGCCCATTTTCATCTTCCCCGATTTTGTCTTTCCAAGAAAAATCATCACATGACCGATCGATGGACTCCTGTCGGAAGGAATTTCACTGTGTGTATCAATCCAGAAAAGAAGATCTCCGCTTTTCAGTTTCTTCTTCAGCTTTTCAATGTCCACTGATTTGTCTGCAAGTGTCGGTACTGTATGAAGTCCTCCTGTCTTTGATACAAGATCATACTGGTCATAGGCAGACCTGGGAAGAGTGACTCCGAAGGGTGCCTGATAAAGATATTTTGCGGTATTCGAGCAGTCCATAGACAGCTCAGTATCAGAACCAGGAGGCTTCCATTTCTTTCCATAGGATATTTTCTGTTTCCCGATGGACTGAATGATCTCTCTGAGTTTCTTTTTCTCTTCCTTTGTCAGTTTTCTGGCTTCAGTGTTTTCTGCATTGAAGAGCAGAAGCGTGCAGATGAAAATGAGATTGAAGAATTTCATTCAGCTGAGTGTCTTCTGCAGAACGAAATTTGCTTCTGTGGAATTCTGTTCACTGCGGATAGTATTCTTTTTAATAAAAATGTCTATTTTCGTTTGCATTTATTATATAAAGGCTGGTTTTGCGGGTTTTGCAGAGGGGCTCTAAACATTGAAGACCCTCTGCTTTTTTATTCAGACTGATTTCAGCCCTTGGTCACCATATAACGGATCAGATCCAATACTCTGTTTGAGTATCCCATTTCGTTGTCATACCAGGATACGAGTTTGAAAAAGTTTCCATTCAGTTCAATGCATGCATCGGAATCAAAGATGGAAGAATATGCAGATCCGATAAAGTCATTTGAAACGACCTGCTCATCTGTGTATCCTAAAATTCCTTTCATTGAACCTTCAGATGCCTCTTTCATTTTTTTTCTGATTTCATCAAGACTGGTAGCTTTTACTGTCTTGACTGTCAGATCCACTACAGAAACGTCCGGAGTAGGGACTCTGAATGCCATCCCAGTCAGTTTTCCGGCAACCTCAGGAATACAGAGTGCAACGGCCTTGGCAGCACCTGTAGATGAAGGAATAATGTTCTGAGCAGCGCCTCTTCCTCCTCTGAAGTCTTTTTTGGATGGACCGTCAACTGTAGGCTGAGTTGCCGTCATAGCATGAACTGTAGTCATCAGACCTTCTGAAAAACCGAAATTATCCAGGATCACTTTTACTATAGGAGCAAGACAGTTTGTTGTACAGGAAGCATTTGAAACTACAGTGTCAGTGGACGGGTTGTATTTTTCATGATTGACTCCCATCACATAAGTAGGAACTGTTTTGTCTTTCGCAGGAGCTGAAATAACCACTCTTTTTGCTCCGCCCTGAATATGCTTTTCAGCGCTTTCTTTGTCTGTGAATCTTCCTGTAGATTCTACTACGTAATCCACACCGAGAGATTTCCAAGGGAGTTTTTCAGGTTCCTTTTCTGAGAAGCACTGAATTTTTTTCCCGTCAATGATCAGATTTGTGTCATCGTAAGTCACAGATCCCTGATATTTTCCATGTGTTGAATCGTATTTAAACAGATAAGCAAGATTGTCCGGTGTCACCAGATCATTTACTGCAACAAATTCTAAATTCGGATCTTTGAGTCCTGCACGAAGCACGAGTCTTCCGATTCTTCCAAAACCATTAATAGCAATTTTAGTCATATTTTCTCCCTGTCTTGTACTCTAATTTTCTTTGTACCTTTTTTTCACCTGTGGAATGCAATGTCGAATACTTTCCTATATTCTGTCCAAAAGCTGAACAACTTTGATCTTTTCCTCTGAATCGATATTACTGTCTTTGAGTCTCAGATTTAATTTCTCTCTCAGTGCCGGAAAGTATCTGGGATTGTATGTGAAATATTCATAGGATCTCATTCTGGCTTTATAATTTGAACTGTCTGCATAAATATAATGATAAAGATCTTTTCTTCTTCTGTCATTTATATTAAGTTCAAGATGCTGGTTAAAACATCTTTCAATCAGCACATGAGGCAGTTCAGAATCTCCGCAGGCTTTCTTTTCGAGCTGAATCATTGTGTTCAGTTCATGAGAAGTCATACCGTATATCCCGTCAGTGACAAGTATGCTGAGAGGTTTGAGTTCTTCTTCCGGAACAGGTTTAACTGTTATTTTTACAGGAGGTTTTTCCGGCTCTTTGACAGGCACTGTGACCGTTTTTTCCGGAATTTCCTTCTTGGGAATTTCCTTTTTCGGGAGGTCAGGTTTTACCACTGTTTTTTCCGGAGGTTTTTTTTCAGGTTCCTTCTTTGCTGTTTTTTCAGGAATCACCACTGTCACGGCAGGCTCTTTTACAGGCGGCTTTTTCTCAGTATCTTTCTTTGCGATTTTAAAATACTTCTGTCTGCTGAGAATCTTATGATTCGGATTTTCCAGAACCAGATCAAATTCACCCTGTGATGCAATCGGCTCTTTCAGATTTACATCAATTTCTTCAGAGCTGATGTACTTTTTACTGAGTTCCTTATGCTTTTTTTCCTTTACCACATATGCCTTAGTGGCGGGAAGAAAGTTTTTTCCTTTCAGTCTGATGAATTTTGTTTCAGGAGAAAGCACAATGACATTGTCCTTGAGTTCAGGTATCCTCGAAACAATTATCTTGAGCGGTTTCCAGCCTGAGCTGATACCCGGTTTTTCAAAAAGATCATGAGGCGTGATCTGAAATTCGTAGCTCCCTTCCGGGTTCTGAACTTCAAATCTTGTCGATTCAGTCCTTTCACTTGTGATGATCTTTCTGTCTTTGTTTCTGATTTCAACATGATAAAAAGATGTGCCTTCGATCGGTTTCCATTCAATGTATCCCTGTTCCGCAAATAAGGAAAAAATCATTAAAAAAAATGCTGTAATATATCTCATATCAGTCTCTGTAAATTGTGTCTGGAGAAATAATTTCTATTTCTTCCGGTTTCAGCTTCTGCAGGTTCTTTGCAAGAGAAATTCCGAAGCCTGCTTTCGATGTATGTTTTGTCTTTCCCTGAATTCTCTGAACTTCCCAGTGAAACTTTCCTTCCTCTAGAAGGGAATACTTGTGAAAGGATACTGAATTGTTTTTTCCTTTTGCGGAGTGCACCAGTTTTCCTGTTCTGGAATTGAAAAGCTGAAATACATAGGATTCATCCGGACTCAGTTTTTTCCATTTGAATACGATCGGTTCTCTGGATTTCAGAGTCAGAGTCGTTCTGTTAGGAGAAAGGGAATTGTCCTTTTTCATTTCTTCTGCTTTCTTTTTTTCCTCAGCGAGTTTCCTGTCTTCAGCTGCTTTCTTTTTTTCCTCAAGTGCTTTTTTCTTTTTCTCAAGAGCAGCTTTCTTTTCTTCCAGCGCTTTTTTCTTTTCCTCTTCTTTCTCTTTTGTCTTCTCAGGTTCCTTTTTTACGGTCTCAACAGGCTTTTTTTCTTCCGCTTCTTTAATAGGAGCAGTATTTCCTACACTGAACTGAGAAATCGGACTTTGAATCGGACGTTTGCTGTCTGAACTGAAATTTACGACTCTCCAGTAATAAAGCCCGTTTTCCGGTCTCTGAATCGTATAAGAATTTGTACTGAGGGAAGTACTGAGCATCCTTTCCTTAAAATCCGGATTCCGAGAAACATCGAGTCTGTAATTCTGACTCAGCGGATTGTTGCTCCAGAAAAAAGAAATCTTCCTGTCCGCATCATCAAATCTTCTTCCATTCTTGGGAGATATCAGATCGGGAGGACCTTCATTGTAAATATTCAGCCTTCTGATCGGGCTGGAATTTCCCTCGGAACTGACACGCCAGTAGTACTGGCCAGCAGGAACATCCATCCCGATTCCGCTTCGGCTTTTTGCTGAATAAAAAAGATCTGAGAAGTCCCTATTTCTGGAAACCTGCAGAACTGCAGGTTCTTCATTTTCGCTGTCCCAGTGAAAATTTACAAAAGCTGTCTTGGATGCAAAAATTTTCCGGTCAGTTTCCGGAACGGTCAGTCTGAATTTTACCTTGCTTACTTTTGTTCCGTCCTTCCCGAGGCTCGCAGTCTGAAACTCTCCGACTGTGGATGTTTCATTGCCGTTCTGAACCGTTGCAGTTCCGCTTTCCACTACAAGGCTGGCATCCTTGTCGCCCTGTTTGTCCATCTGAAAGCTTCCTTTTCCAAGATTGATTTTGGCATCCTTGGAATGGAGAACATACTGTGTATTGGAGTTGTTCTTCAGACTGATTGTTCCATGATCAAAACGGATGCTCGGAATGGTTCCGGAAAGATCCAGATAAATCAGACTGTTTTCAGAAACCTGAATTTCGGTTCCGTCCTTCAGAATGATTGTGGCATCTGCACTGTTGAATGTCTTGATAATATCCTTATTCCTCAAAGGAGAATGCTGTTCCAGATTTCTCCAGATAAGCTGTGCGTTGTGCTTTCTCTGAATGGAATTGATCTTGAATGAAATTGTGCCAATCTCTTTTTCATCTGAAAAAGAACCGCTGCTGTTCAGATTTCTGTAAAACAGAAAAGAAAAAATGAATGTACTCAGCAGCAGCAGAACTGTGATGAATATTTCCCGTTTTCTAAAGAATCTCATACTTTACTTCTTCTTTCGGCTCTTTCTTTTCCGATTTTGCCGCTGCTTCTTCATCGAATTTCATGCCTATCAGTTCTCTCAGTTCCTTCATGCTCTTAGGGCAGGTCGGATCATCCTTTCTTCCGAGCACTGCATAGATAGTCTGGGGTTCTTCCTTGCCTTTGACCTTGATCGCAGGCATTTTCTCCACATTGAATATGTCCTGAACCTTTTCATAAGAATCGGATGAAATCAGAATGTCCGATCCGAAGGGTTTGTTCAGTGATTCGATTCTGGATGCAAGATTGACTGAATCTCCGATGACGGTATATTCCAGTCTTTCATCTGAACCGATCTGACCGGAAATGACATACCCTGAATTGATCCCGCATCCGATATTGATGATCGGTTTTTTTGGCCCGCCTCTTCCTACGTTGAATTTGAGAAGAGCAGTTCTCATCATAAGTGATGCGTTTACTGCGCACTCTGTTTCATTGGGAAGATGTTTCAATGCACCCCAGGTTGCCATGATGGCATCACCGATGAATTTATCTACTATTCCCCCGGTTTTTTTAACGCAGGTCACCATTTCAGTCATGTACTGATTGAGAAACTCCACGACTTCTTCAGGTTCAAGTTTTTCAGAGATCGAAGTGAATCCTCTGATATCGGAGAAGAATATTGCGCAGAACTTTCTTTCCCCGCCAAGCTTGATTTCTCCCTGAGCAGCAAGATCGGCAATTTCCTCATTCACAAACTTGCTGAAAGCCTTCTTCATCTTTTCTCTTTCATCGAGTCCCTTGCTCATTGAGTTGAAGGAGTTTGTCAGCGATCCGATTTCATCCCCCGAACTGGGAATGATATACGTGCTGTAGTCTCCAGTCTGAATCCTCTGCGTTCCAATGACAAGTTCCTTCACTGGAATTGTAATTGATCTGGAGAAAAGAAATACTATGAGAAGTGAAATGCTCAATACAGCGAGCATCAGGAATATAATATTTCTCTGCATTGCATTCACAGGTTCAAGAATTTTCTTGACCTGAATTATGGAAATGACTGAACCGCCGGTGAAATTCAGCTTGTTGAATGTTCCTATGAAGTCTTCATTCTTGTAATTAAAGATGTGCTGAGCAGTATCCACCTTGCTTTCTGCAACTGAGGCCACGATAGGTATCTCATTCAGATTTTTCGCGGTTTCCACATTCTTGGAGTCTTCATGATAGATCGTGTTTCCGTTCTCGTCCACAAGAAATGTTTCACTCATCCCGTTCCCCTGAAATGACTGGCCCAGAAGAGAATGCTTTGCAAACATAATGACTATTTCCGACTGATTGTCCTTTGTCTGAAAAGGAAAAGCAAACATAAGCACAGGAGATTTAAAACTCAGACTGGCGTTTCTCAGAACTGTCTTGCCGTCAAAACTCAATGCAGTTTCTGCAATATGATTCTGTGCGGCTTTTGCGAAGTCGGCAGAGCTCTGAAAATCCTTGTTCAGAATTCTTGGGTTTGTGCATCCTGTCATCATTTCGATGCCGGGATCTTTTTTGCCGAATACGCCTGCAAACAGAATGTTATTGTCGTTTTCAAAAAAGTTTTCGTCACATTTGCCGAGTTTGGCATCTTTCAGGAACAGTTTCAGATTCTGAGAAAGAGAAAGAAGATCTGATTCCATCTGAGTGGAAAGAATATGAGTGATCTGCAGTTCACCCGCTTCAATCGTCAGACTGAAGTCGCGCTTGAACAGATAGGAGGCCAGTGCAATGACGCCAGTGATGGACAGAATGATAATCAGAGAGATGATTCCCATCAGTTTTGTCTGAATGGTAAACTTTGAAGGTCTGAATGCTGGAAGTTCCGGATTTGTCTTCGGTTCTTTTTGGGTCATAACGACAAAGTACAGGATACTCTGTAAGGGTCTACTTTTTTTAGATACTTCAGTGCAATGAAAATCCTTGATCTTTCCTGTCCGTTTTTTAAACTGGCTCTAAATTTAAACATCGGAGATTTTCTGTGTTAAAAAAAATTTTCTACATTTCAGTTCTCGGTCTGGCACTTACTGTAATCAACTGCGGTTCTGCTGAAGTAAAATCATTAGGTGAAGAGGAAATCGTCAAGCAGCTCAACAAACAGCTGGAAGCATATGACGTTTCTGGTTACGCTGGAGATCAGACTGCAGTTCCTGAAGCAGAATACAAAAAATGGGCAGAGACAGGACTTCCTTTCATTATGAAAACTGTTCTCCCTGCAGTTCCAGCTCGTTACAAACTTCACGTAGTCGGAAATGCTGACAGCGCAGGCGGTCCTGCAAAAGCATCGGCAATCGCTAAAGGCCGTGCAGATGCATTCAAAGCAAGACTCGTTAAAGACGGAGTGGATGGAAGTAAACTCGGTGTCAAGAGTGCCGGAGATGCAAAATTTGCTTCTAAGTCTTCCGGACGTACAGCAAACAGAAGAGTTGATTTCGAAGTGATTATTGCACAGTAATCCTTCCTTCAGAAAGCATCAACCGATGCTTTCTGCTTTTTTCTTTCAGTATCCTGAAATTTCCGATTTTTTATATGACTGACATTACGGTATTTGCACTGCTGGCACTTCTTTCCTTTTACATAGGCTGGAGAAAAACAGCAAAAGTTCAGAATGATTCTGAATACCTTCTGGCGGGAAGAAAGACCAGCTTTCTCTATCTGAGCGCAACACTGATAATGACTGAATTCAATCCGACTACACTGATTGCATTCTCTGATGCAGGATACTCTGCCGGACTCTGGGGCACTGCACTTTCTTCCGTATTCCTGATCGGCCTTCTCTTTTATACATTTGCCGCAGCAGAAAAATGGAAAGAGCTGAACGCGGTCAGTGTGGCCGAACTGTTTACAGCAAAGTACGGAAAAACGACAGGCAGGACAGCCAGCCTGTTTCTGATTATCGCAATGATCGGATTCAGTGCAAATTATATCAAGTCTGCAGAAATCATTTTCAGTCCCGTTTTTCCCGGAATTCCTCCTTTTGCCGTCTCTTTTATATTTGTGCTGATTATATGTTTGATTGTATTTCGAGGGGGACTTGTTTCGATTATTCAGATGGATATGATGAGTTTCATCGGACTGCTTATATTTATACCTCTTCTCTTTGTATATTCCGCCGGGACTGTGCAGGGAACCCTGTATGAGAAATTATGGACTGCAGTTCCGGCAGCGGAAGGACAGAAAGTTCTTCCGCTGAAATTTGTAATTTCACTCACTGTCATTACCTGCTTTACCTATATTGCGGCTCCCTGGTACGGACAGAAGATTTTTTCAGCAGATTCCAAGAAGACTGCATTCCGTGCTGTTGCTTTTTCCGCATTTGCGGTATTTCTTCTGTATGCATTCCCCACAGTTTCAGTTTATATGCTCAGAATTTCAGGAGTCAGACTTGAACATTCCCAGAGCGGGATACCCTATATTGTAAATTCATTATTTCCTTCCGGACTCAGAGGTTTCGGTTTTTTCATGCTTTTTGCTGCAGGAGCTACTACTCTTGCAGGGGTATGGAATGCAGTCAGTGCGATGATCAAGGCTGATTTCCTGAATGGGAAGGAACTTTCTATTCGAAATAATATTCTCCTCACATTCTTACTTGCACTGATCACCTGGATGATTTCAGTGAGCTTCATTGACAGGATTCTTGACAAGCTGATACTTGCAAATATACCGGTCGCTGCTCTTTCCTTTGCTCTTCTTGCCGGTTTTTACTGGAAGAAGGTTTCCCGCACAGGTGCAATGGCAAGTCTTGTCGCGGGACTTGTTTCTGGAACGGGATGTTATCTGTATTTTGGAGAAAAGGGAATGTACACATGGTACTGGGCTGTCTATTCTGTTCCTTCCGTGTTCCTGACAGGAATTGTATTTTCACTTATTTTTCCGGATTCTCCGGATGCAGAATGACTGAAACTTCTGAACAAAAAAACTCAGATCAGATTTACCCTTGCCGGTTCAATTCTGATTTCAGTTGAACGCAATCTTTAAATTCGAATCATGGCAGAAATCAAGGATGGTTATTCTATGTGGAAAACAAATATATTAAGTCTGATTTACCTTGTCTATTCATATCCTGCGCTTCCGATCTTCTGAAAAAGGAAGACTATTCCAGATCAGTCGGATTCTGGAGAAGCGGAGACGCCGAATCAGCACTGAACAGTTTTCCTGACGGAGAAAGAAAATCCTTCATAACCAGCATGGAGAAAGCCTTTTTGAATCTGATGAAGGGCCATGCGGAAATTGATGATCTGAAAAGATTTTCCGACATCATTGATCAGAGAATAAGGTTCAGTGTTTCCAGAGAAGTGAAAAGCTTCTTTTATCTTGAGACGCCTGAGGGATACTTTGCATCCGAGCATGAGGTCATCCTGCTTCATATGTTTCTGTCCTGGGGATATTCACTCAAGGCAGATTATGAAAAGGCTGCAGTGGAAGCCAGAAGAAGTGCCAACCTTCTGAACAGCAGATTCAGTCCTGAAGGAAGGTTTGATGATGCATTCCTGAGAATATTCCAGGCTTATCTCTGGGCAATGTGCGGAAACTGGGAAGAAGCAAGAGTTGATTTTAAAGCTGCATATAATCTGAACAATTCTCTGTCCTGGGCCTATGATCTTTCCTCAAGAGATGATGCTCCTGAAGAAATGGTGCTTATATTCGGAGGAGCGGGGCCTGAGCCTGAATGGGATCCCAAGGCGGAATGGAATCCTGTCAGAGGATTTAGAAACTTGAATTTCCAGTTCAGCGGAAAAAAAACAAATCTTCAGATGAATGATGAAAGCGGGAATTCTCTGACCGTGCAGAAAACCTCAGATTCCTCCGAGTGGTACAAGAGACATCAGATCAGGGACAATGAAATTCAGGATCTCATAAAAGACTCCAAATACGGCTCAAGAGTGTTTTTATACACTGCAAAAGGTTCCATTAAAAGCGTGGGAGGATTCATTGCAGGAACTTCTGTCATGGTTCTGGGAAGTGCCTTAGGAGCCGGCATTATCTATGTTTCCGCGAAGTACGGGAGCGGAGACAGTGCAGGGGAAGGCATTGCACTTGGATTCATTATCATGGGTGCGAGCATAGTAAAGGGAGCAGAGATCATCAGTGATTCCTTCAAGGAGGGTGCGGGCGATATTCAGGAGGGACTTGACAATTCGGCAGAATACAGATTTGTGCGCTTTCTTCCTGAATACGGCTGGGTTTCCTGGCGTTATACAAAATCAGGAAAAATCATTATAAAAAAAGTCGGAGAAGACAAGGAGATTCTGAAGTTTTCCAGTCCGGTCGGCAAAAATAAGAATATTCATATCGGATATTATCCGGATAACTGAAGAGATCTTCAGAAGGACGCTCGCGGCATCGGCATATGAAAATATACAAAAGTCTGATGTCCTTGTCTATTTCCTGAGCTTCTTCAGCGCTTTCCCGAAAATGATCTGAAACTCATCGAGTTTTGCCAGATAGGAAGCCGAAAAATAGGCAGAGGCAGAAACTGGAATCAGCAGACAAAGATAGAGTCTGTTTGCATTTGCATGAGAATATCCATATGATTTAATGGCATTCAGAAATGTAATAAAAATGAAATTCTGCATCAAGAGAAGAACAGCAATGAATGCCGTGATCGGTACAATGAATCGGCTCGCTCTTTTCATCACGCCTCCGATTGGAAGATGAACTGAATGTTTTTTAAGATGATACACAAGGAAGCTGAATGTGCAGACAGACGCAGTCGCAGAAGAAAGAGCAAGTCCTGCATGTTTCAGAGGAAAGATCAGGAATCCATTGAGAATCATGTTAATGATAAATGCAATAAAATTCATTTTGAGAGGTGTTTTTGTATCCTGAAATGCGTAATACGAGGATGTCATAATCTTGTTGAGACTGAAAAAAGGTATGGCCGCAGAGTAAAACTGCAGTGCCGGGAGAGTTGAGTCTGTGGATGAATCAGTCCATCTTCCTCCGTGAAAAATGGAATCGATAATGGGTCTTCCTGCAAGGATGAATGCAAGTCCTGCTGGAACAGTGAGAAAAAGTGTGAATGATATCACTTCAGAAAGTTCGGCAGGAATCTTTTCCATTTCATTTTTTCGAAGTGAGCTCAGGAGAGTAGGGAGGGTTGTGGTTGCGAGAGCCACTCCGATAATGCCTGTCGGAAACTGAACCAGTCTCTGTGCATAATCCAGACTTACGACTGCTCCGAGTCCCGGATTCTGGTTCTGGATATAATTTGCGAGAAAAATGTCCACAAGAAGACCGATCTGGTAAAATCCTCCTCCGACTGCTGCCGGTATCATCAGTTTGAAAATTTTTCCGATGGAATGGTGTTTCCAGTCGAAGCTCAGTATGGGAAATCTTCCCAGTCGATATACATAAAAAGACTGAATCAGGAGCTGCAGAACTCCTCCTGCGACAATGCAGTAGCATAGAACATTGACCTTGGTCTGCATTTCTGCAAAATTCGGAAGAATGAAAAAAAATGCGACGAGATAGCTCATATTCAGAATGATCGGCGAGAGAGACGGGACAAAATACTTATGACTGAGATTGCTGATTGCCATAAATACGGAAGACAGACTGGCAGTCAGGATCAGAAAAAAAAGGATCACTGAAAGCCTGATGATCAGACCGGAATATTCTTCTGTCCCTCCTGAAAGCACTGGTATAAAATATGGTGCAAAAAGTATAAAAAGGGATACAAAAACGGAAAGAAAGGAAAACAGAAAAGTAAGTATTGTTCCTGCTGTGAGACTGGCCTCTTTCAGGTTTGTCTTCTCTGCCTCACTGTATATCGGCATGAATGACTGTGACAGTGTTCCTTCTGCAAGCAGATTTCTGAACATATTCGGAAGTCTGTATGCGACTGAAAAAGCGGATGCCACCCAGCCAGTTCCGAATGTGACAGCCATAAAATGATCTCTTACAAGTCCGAGAATTCGTGACAGGAAAGTGTAAAATGAGAGTACCAGGCTCTTTGCTGCACTAGATTTCTGTTCAGAAGACATTTACAGTTTTTCTATGGATGAAATCGAGCCGGACTGCCGAAGCAGAAATCTGGAGAAGCAGGTAGGACATTTCTGTTTCCCCTGACCTTTGATCCTGATCCTTGTTCCGCAGTTTCCGCAGTTGATTACAAGCTGTGTAAATTTTTCGTTCTTCAGAGAACTGTCTTCAAGGATGCTGTCCTGAATTTTTTCATTCTGAAGGTCCGTATTTTTTGTGATGAACGGAATGGAAAAACCTGCAGAAATATGCTTTTCCTCTTCAAGGGGCAGGGTAGGAATTTCATCTCTGATTTCCTCTGCATCCTGAATGACTTCCGTCTGACTTACCGCGAGTGTTTCCTTTCCGTTTTTTTCCGAATCTGATCTGAGAAATACAGGTTCATTTTTTTCTTCCGGGACATCCTCAAATATAAACCTGTTCCTGGCAATGACCTCTTTTCCTTCAACTGAAGGAGTCTTTTTCATAAAGAACATAGATTCAAGGATTTCTTCAGCCCCTTCCCTGGACAGTGCAGTGACAAATACCTTGTTCAGTCCGAAGAAATGAAACATCTGCTGGATTTCTGAATTCAGTCCTGTAAGAATGAGAATTGAATTTTCCGACTGAAACCTGTTTTGAAGATGAATCAGAACAGAAAGCCCTGCCGATGTGATATAGTCAATTTTCGAAAAATCCAGGATGATTCTTTTGAATCCTTTTGCATTCTCTGCAATGATGAAATCATAAAAATCTGCACAGGAAAAAGAGTCCAGAGATCCTTCAGAGGATACGAATATCTCCTGAAAGGAAACATTTTCCGAAATGACTTCGATTTTGAACATTCAGATCAGTCTAAAGGAATTGCGTCAACAGCCTCAGTCAGACTGGTATTTTTTTCTGCGGCCTTTTTCTTTTCCTCTTCAGAAGTGACAGCAGGAGCCTGTTCTGTCTGGTACAGAAACTGCGCCTGGTAATCCGTAGAATCGGAAAGATCCCTTTCCTGATCCATAATATTCAATGATATGTCTGAATCCAGTTTCACAGGCATAGGGGTAATCATTCTCTGAAGAGTTTCTTCCTGTTTCTGCAGAAGAGAACCGAGTTTGGTAGTGGACACAGTGTCCCCTTTTCCTGTGCTGACTCCCTGCTTATAGCTGCCTATCATAAAGTATGCTGCAACTGACCAAGTGAGAATAGTAGAGATCAGTGCAACCAGTCCGAAATTGAGAACAATCCACTTCATTACGTCTTTCTGGTTTTTCATAAAAAAGAGCAGATTTCCCCTGTTGTAGACCATATGAATCGTGCCCAATGCCTCCAGCCTCTCCACATGATAAATTGGAGCCGAAAGCAGAATTGTCTGGTATTTGATGTCTGGGAAATTTTTCAGAATCCATTTGTCCAGAAATCCGCCCTCACCTTCAAATTCTTTTCCAAAGGATTGAGGAATCGGGAGCTGGCCTTTTCTCATTCTGAGAGCTCTCATGTACATTGGCTGATTATATTTAGAAGGATCCAGTTTTTTCATTTCCTCGGAACTGCTGTGGGAAAGAAGGGCACCGTCATTGGAAACAAGGAAAATGTCTGTGATCTGAAATTTGTCCAGATCTTTTTCCGACTGTACAATGATCCTGTTGAAGAATTCAGACATTTCCCCCTGTCCCTCAGGAGTCATTTTGGATTCAGTGACTCTGGCCAGAATGGATAAAATGTCCCTTGCTTTAGTGTCAGAAGAATATTTCAGCTGAGAAAAGGAAGTATTCACAGATTCATAAAAGGACCAGGCCACAGCTGTAACGGAAAAAACCTCAAAAATGAGAAAAATTCCTATGAATGTCAGTAAAAGACGTAAAACAAGCATAACCTAACCCTGTCTGTATTTTCCGTTCGGATATTAAAATTAACGAATGAATCACTTAAAAAAGCAAGCAATTTTTAAAAAGGTTCTCACTGTTTTTTGCTTCAGGAAAATTTGATTCTAAAAGATCGATTTTACTTCGTCGATAATAAGGAATATGAGCGCACCGCAAAGTTCCTCTCAGGAAGTCACAGACACAAGATATCCGTTTCTGAAAGTCAAAAAAGAAAAAGAAACGATTCTGATGGGAATAAATCCGTCGAAACAGCAGCATGAGGTATTAAAACTCATCAAGAATCAGAATACGATTCAGAATGCCGCAAAGGGATTGCTTTTTTCGCTGAACGGTTCGTTTCAGGAACAGCTGCAGATGGATGCCAAGACTTTGATCGGCAACCTGAATCAGCTGGTAAACAACAACTTGATAGCACAGGTACTGGTATTTGAATATGATACCTATTCCAAGTCGCTGAATGTCACCCCTTACTTTATCACCCATCCTACTGAAGACAAGAATTATACTCTGTATATGATTTTTGAGGATCTGATTGTATATTCCTACAATTCGATCCGTTCCTGGTTTGAGGCCAGGGATATTATGAATTCAGATTCCTATCTTGCTGAATTCAAATGGCAGCTGAATACGAAGCCGGGTGAGGAATACAAGGGAATATCGTTTGTATTCAACCCCACCAAAAGACTTTATGAAGTGAAAAACGGTGTTGTCATTGACCAGGTTATGCTTGACTACATTGCCAAGGAAGTGACCAGACGGATTCTTGACAGCAAAATCGGAATTGAGGTGCCTGGACATGGACTTCTGATGCTCAAAACACAGGAAATCCAGGAATTTTTTGAGTCTGCGGAAGATTTCATCAATACTGAAATGGTACCTCCTCTGATTGAAGATGTAAATCACAAGTTCAGAATAGAAAGCCTTCTTTTTGAGAGAAAGTCTTACAGCGTTCTGGAAAAGTTTCCCAGGAAAACTTCCAAATTTTCCATTGCACTTGTCAAGGAAATCAGACTCATCAAATCTCAGTCGGGAAGAATCACTTACCCCGGTTCTCTTGCAATTGAGTCGATGATCCGTCTGGAAAACATCATTGAAGACAAATACAGTGAACTATGGCGTCTTGAGTGTGAGAGAGTGAAAAAGGAATTCAAGAAGAACATCACTTCTCAGTCGACAAAATGGACAAACCTGATTGCATTTGTTTCCCATTCAGATTCACTGAAATTTCATCCTGATGTCTGGAGGGACCTTGTCAATGACCCTGAGCTCTTCTGCATGAAATGGCAGACTGCAAAGACGACGGTGCATGTTTTCACGGGAAGAGAAGCGGGCTTTTTCAAGACTCTGGTCGTGGGGATGATGGGACTTCCTGAAAATGACCTCTGGAAGGCACAGGCACTTCAGAACATCATTGAAAAAAATGACAAGAAGCTCCGTTCTCTTCTGATGGACAAGAACTTCTCCATTGTATACAACGAAATGGTAAGGAAAATATATAATCAGCATATTCCATGGTATGCAAGAATTATAATGTTTCTTCCTCTTTCATTCATCACTGAAGGATTCTTTGAAAAGGCAAGAAAGAAGATCAGGGAAGAGCAGGAAAATCTGAACGGAAAAAACGAAACTGCAAATGCAAAGATGAATTCCGATCTGGCAAAGGAAAAAACCGATGCAGCCGTGAGGCTGAAGGAGGATTTTCTTGCAGATTCAATCAAGAATACTCTCGACAGTTTTTATTTCAATCAGAAGAGGATTCCCACTCTGGAAGAACTGAAGCCTTTTTATCCGGATCAGGAAACCTTTCTCGGAATCGTAAGAAAGAAGAATTATCGAATAGTCACTGTAAGCACAAAGGGGAATGAGAATGCAGATGTGCTTCTTTATCCCGAAGACGATGCCTGGGCATCCAAAAAGGCAAATCTGCTCAAGACACTGGAGGGAATCGTAAATGAAAAAAACCCTCATGTGTCGGTCAATTATGACAAGCTGAAGATGGAAAGAGTGCAGAAGCTTCTGGAACTTCTCGGCAAATAATGAAATGATGCATAAAAAAAAGAACAGACTTCAGACTGAAAAAAGTCCTTATCTCCTGCAGCATTCTGAAAATCCTGTAGACTGGTTTCCCTGGTGTGAAGAAGCTTTTTTGAAGGCAGAAAAAGAGGACAAGCCTGTCCTTCTTTCCATCGGTTATGCAACATGTCACTGGTGTCATGTGATGGAAAGAGAGTCCTTTGAGGATGAATCGACTGCAGAGATTCTAAACAGGGATTTTGTATGCATCAAGGTGGACCGGGAAGAAAGACCTGATATTGACAGAGTGTACATGAATGCACTGCATGCAATGAATCAGCAGGGCGGCTGGCCGCTGAATATGTTTCTCACCCCGAAAGGCAGACCGATTGCAGGAGGAACTTATTTTCCGCCTGACGGAAGATACGGAAGAAGAAGCTTCAAGGAAGTTCTTGCCGTCATTAAAAAAGCATGGAATGAGCAGAAAAACGAAATCAATGCATCTGCTGAAAGTCTTGCAGAGTTTCTTCGCTCGGAAAACAGTCCTTCCGGAAATGCAAAACCTGACATACAGGCATTTCATTCCTGCTTTCAGATGTATGAAAAATATTTTGACGATATGTATTTCGGATTCAGAACAAATCTGACAAACAAGTTTCCGCCGAGTATGGGGATCTCCTTCCTTCTGTTTTATCACAGGAAGACAGGAAATGAGAAAGCACTGCAGATGGCTCTCTCCACTCTTAAGGCAATGTTTTTCGGAGGCATTTACGATCAGATCGGGGGAGGTCTCTGCAGATACTCCACGGACAGAGAATGGCTCGTACCTCATTTTGAAAAGATGCTGTACGATAATTCTCTTTTTATCAAAGCCCTTGCAGAAGCTTATGCAGTGACAAAGGATGAACTCTGGAAAAAAGCCGCACTTGATGCGATTGAATATGTCGAAAGAGATCTGAAACTTCAGGGAGGCGGAATCTCAAGTGCAGAGGATGCGGACAGCGAGGGGGAAGAGGGCAAGTTTTATATATGGGATCATGATGAAATCATGAATCTTCTCGGATCAGATTCTGCTGTTCTGAAGAAGTACTGGAACATCTCTGAAGGCGGAAACTTTGAAGGAAAAAACATACTCAATGTTTCTTTTGCCGATAATTCTGCTTCCGGAACGGAAGCCTCAGAAGAACTGAAAAATGCCGTGCAAAGAGGACGGAAGATTCTCTTTGAAAAAAGAAAGGAGAGAATAAGACCGCTTCGGGACGACAAGGTGCTTGTCTCCTGGAACTGTCTTTATATACAGGCGCTGGCAGAAGCATCCGGTGCTTTTTCTGATGAATCACTATTTAAAAAAGCAGAAGAAACTTACGGATTCCTGAAAGAAAACCTTTTCAGAGAAGACGGAAGGCTTCTCCGCAGATATAGAGAGGGTGAGGCTAAATTTCCTGCGTATGCAAATGATTATGCAGAACTTGCTCTTGCAGCAGTCTCCCTCTACAAATGCAGTTTCCGGCATCAGTACATCGGAGATGCGGCGGATCTCGCTGAAAAGATACTTGATCTTTTCTCATCTAAGGAAGGACCGTTCTATGAAACAGGAAAGGATGCTGAAGTTCTGATCAGCAGAAATTTTGACAGTTATGACGGGGTGGAACCTTCTGCAAACAGTTCGATCGCACGTCTTTTTCTGATTCTGCCTTCCTATGGAATTCATTCGGATCAGTATTCTGACTGTGCAGAGAGAATTTTCGCTTTTTTTCAGGATGAACTCGAAAACCGAGGAATCAGTTATCCGGCAATGCTCAGTGCATTTCTGTATTCAGAAACAGATCCTTATGAGATTGCAGTCGTCGGCAGAAAAGATGATGAGAGAGTCATTCGTACACTGAATCTGCTGAAGTCTGAATATCTTCCGGATGCAGCTGTCTGCTTTGCTGATCCCGATGATTATTCTGCTGCAGCCGCAGCCGTCCCAGTTCTTTCAGGGAGGAACAGTAAAGCCGATTATGAAGTGTATTTCTGCAGAAAGGGAAGATGCGACCTTCCGATCAAGGACTTTGCCTCCTTTGAAAAAAAACTGAATGAAATAAAAAACAGGAAAATATAATGCCGCCTATTGCAGGACTTTGGTCCTTTTTCTTCGATATTTTTTTTCTGGCAGGTGCAGGAGCTCTTGCTGCATGGTATTTTCTTTTTTACAGAAGACGGGAAATGTTCGGAGGTTTTCTGGGGTCTCTCGTCATTGCGAGCATCGGAGGACTTCTGATATTTGCTGTATTCCAGAAATTCGTGAGGGATATTGTGATGTGGATGATTTCCCCGAAGTTCGGATCTGAACAAATCTCCAACCTGAATCTGATTGCAGTCATAGGAGGAGCATTTCTTTCTCTGTACCTCGTCTCACGAATTCAGCCTAGATTCAGGAAGAAAGAAGAAGCAGAGGAGAACTCTGAAAAATGATGTCCTGAAAGGACTGATTATTTTCTGCTTCCGTCGCTGTTATGTCTGGGTCTTTTTCTAAACTCAGACGGAAATCTGCCTGCTTCTCTGTCCCAGCAATGATCAATGCACCTATCCTGAAATTTTGTACTGAGAATGTTTTCGATTCCGTGCGGAACACCGGCATTCTGAAGCATTCCGAAATAAAGGGCCGCCTTCGCAAAACAGGCGCTTTCGCAGGCAGCGGTGGATTCTTTCGGCCGACAGAAAAGAAAAAGGACTGAAAAAGCAATGATGCCGAAATGCATTGTTTTTTCGAAGAACAGTGTTCTTGTTAAATGGTTTTTTCCTTTGCAGTGAACAAACTGTTTCATATAAGTCAAACTCCTGTTTTCAGTCTGAGGGGTGCTTTTATTATATATTTTCTTCAATAAAAAAATGATTTCATCATTTGGAGCTGAATCGGAAGGATTCCAGAATCTGTTCAAAATATCCTCTTCCAATATTCTCGCGGATGCCGAAATTCTCGGCATTTTCCTCAGGAGAATAATATGTACCGAAAAGTATGTCCATAAGGGGAGAGAGATTGGCGAAGTTGCAGTTTCCGCCCTTCTCAATTTCATGATGCCAGTGATGAAGATGAGGTGATCCTATGAGCTTTTCCAGAAAGCCGAAACGCAGATTCGTATTGGAATGTATGAAAAGTCCGAATAATCCTCTGAACACGATGAAACCCGAGATCGAATTCAGGTCGAGTCCAAGGATTACTGCGGGAAGAGTTTCCAGACCCCTGGTATAAATATTGTCCAAGGGATGTTCCCTGTAGGCTGCGATATAGTCCAGACTGAGAGCAGTGTGATGCACCCTGTGAAATTTCCAGAGAAAAGAAATCCTGTGCTGCAGCCTGTGACCCCAGTAGATGAAAAGATCGGAAAAAAACACTGTCAGAAAAAGAACAGCCCAGAAAGGAAGCAGTGAGACCCTTTCCTGAAACGGTGAAATAAATTTCCACCGTTCCTGTGCAAAAAGAAAGCGGAGAACTGAAACTGTCAGTTCATTCCAGACCAGTATCTGACCCAGATAAAAAACCAGATCTGTAAAGAATTCCGCTCTGAATACAGGTCTTTCCTGCACGGAAAACGCCTTTTCCAAGGGAATAAATACGAGCGATACTGCTCCCAGATAAAGAACTGCGTCCTTGAATGACTCGAGCAATTTTATTTCTCTGCTTGGGGTTCCTTTGCTTGGGGATTTTCTTTTACGGGAGGATTTTCTTTGGCAGGGGGGTTCTCCTTTTTATCTTCCTTCTTTTTTTTAACCGAGTCCCTGATCGGCAGACCGCTCTTGCTGGTATTGAATATCGGCATTTCCTGATCTTCTTTTTTTTCCTTTTTCTTCTGACCCTGTGAGTGAATTACAGTGACAGTGAGTGCTGTCAGGGCAAAAATAAGAATGAGCGACTTTGCGAATTTATTTCTGAAAAACATTGATGAATTCATATGACCTCTTTTTTTAGACCGAAGAACAGTCTGAAAGTCAAAATATTTCAATAATTTCATTCCGCAATTGCAATTTTCGGAAAAATCGGACTGAACTTTTTCCCGCTTTCTTCACAGGACTGCAGAAAAATTTTGAACACCCTTTTTTTCAGGCCTGCCGATGATGAAAATAGGGTTTACTGTATATTTCTTTTTCTGGTATGGGTTTAAGCAATGGGACATAATGAAGTTATTTCGGACATTTGGAATTTTTTGGCGTATCTGTTTCCTTTTCTCGCAAGCATTGCATTTGTGCTTTTCCTGAGAAAAATAGACAAAGGGGATCAGGAACTGAGCGAAATCCGAGAAAGAAAACTTGATAAATTCACAGAAATTTTAGATGACCGTGAAATTCAGTTTGAGGAGCGGTTTGAAGAAATCGAGAAACTGGCTTCTGAAACGAATTCAAAGATAGAAAATTTTGAAACCCTTCTCAAAAACAGGACAGACCACTCCGGAAAAATAGTGGAAGAAAGACTTGCAGATTATTCTGCAAAATTTCAGACAAGGCTCGATCAGATCTTTGACGAGGCAAATCACAGCATCTCACTGATTTCGAAAGAAATGCAGCTTGAAGCAAAGGCCATGAGAGAGGAGATGCAGATTATGCACAGGCCTTTCGCGGAAAGAGAGGCTGAATTTCTGAAGGAATTTGATTCCAGAAAAAACAGAATCCTGGATGAATTTCAGAGCATTACAAAAGACAGTGAAAGAAATCTTGAGCAGAAAGTCGTACGGATCAAGGAACTGACCGACGTTCTCAAGGATAAAATAGAAAATCTGGATTTCCAGTTCGACAGCAAGTGGGAAGATCTGAATCACCTGTTTCAGGACAAAATGCAGTCCTTGGAAAAAAGATTCAGTGACAGATTTGATTCAGTGATAGATGAGACAAAAGAATCCAGAGAGAACTATATGAAAGGATTCCGAAATGAACTTCAGGCATTCCGAAATCAGATAGATGATCTGAAGGGGTACATGCAGTCGAGACAGGAAGAAATTCTTTCAGATTCCAAAAGAAGCATTGAACTTTTTTCTGAGAGAATTCTTCAGCTTTCAGACAGGTTTTCAGACATTGATTCAAGGATAACAAAACAGGCAGAATTTCATAAGACGGAAGTCGGAAAGGAACTCAGGAATTTTGAAGAAGAGTTTATGATGTTCAGAGACAAGTCCATGGAAGATCTCGAAAAAAGTCTTTCTGATATGAAGGAAAAGACGGACAGACTCGAAGATGATATCATTTACAAGATCAAGGCAGTCGATGCACATTTCGATGATCTGAAGACGGCACTCATAGAAAACGGAAGAGAGCTGATGACTGAGGTGGAAAAAGAAGCTTTCAAAATCGGTGAAGTCATTCAGAGAGAAATCAAAAAATCGGACTTCAAGATTGATCAGTACGTGAAGGAAAAATCCTATGAGCTCGATCAGGTGAATCAGAGATATACTAAAGAAGTGGATGATCTGAACAGGAATCTGAACGGAATTCAGGTGAAGGGTTCTGAACTTCTTGAAAGCTTCAAGGAAGAATTTGAAAAAGGACGGACAGTTCTCGACAATCTTTTTCACAGTTACGAAGATCAGTTCAAGGAAAGATCCGAGACTCTTTTTGCCGATATGACTCTCAAGCTCAGAAAGACAACGGATGAAATTGAATCTGAAATCGGAAGACTTCAGAAATCAGGTGCTGGGATTCTGGAAAAGCATGAAACATCTCTCGCAAAATACACAGAGAAACTGGAAATGGACATTCAGTCCAAACTCGAAAAGATCAAATTTGAGTCTGAAGAAGTTCTGGATCAGATACAGAAGACAGGCCACAATCTTCTTGAAAAACAGGAAGAGAAAATTGACAAATTCAATACCACTCTGGATGACAAGATATCCAGACAGCTCACTATTCTTATCGACAAGGGTCAGCTTCAGCTGGGTGCCCTGGAAGCGAGAATTGCAAACTATATCAATGATGTCAGAGGAAATATTGAAGAAAGCCTGAAGAAGGCCAAAGAGGACAGTGACGGCCAGATCTCCGATTTCAATGAACATGTAAAAATGAGTCTGAAGGAAATTGAAAACACAAGCACTGAATTTCTGAATTCTTCTGCAAGAGAATTTACCAGATCAAAGGATGAATTCAATAAACTGAAGGATTCCATCCGTCAGGAAAGTTCAAGACTTGAAGAGATGAAGGAGAATCTGTATAATTTCCTTGCAGAAGAAAATTCAAAAATTCAGGTTCAGAGATCAAGATCGGATCAGATGAAGGAAGAGCTGAACAAGGTCAGCGATTCACTGTTTACAATACAGAGAAAAACTGCAGAGCTTCAGGACAAGATTACAATGCTCACTTCCATTGATGAGAAAATCATCCTGCTTCAGAAAGTATACAAGGAAGTGGAAGAAAAATCCGAAAATCTTGAATCTGTCAATGAAAGGATCGGTGAGCTTTTAAGAAGCATGGAAGACACTGAAAAAAGCGAGTCCTTCCTGCGTACAGGGATACGTCAGCTGATGACGGAGGTCAATCTTCTTCAAGACAGAGAAAATGAGATCCTTGATAATCTGTCTCAGATAGAATCCAAGACAGCCTTCCTTCAGTCCAGAAGTTCGGACATCAAGTCCATCGAATCCAAGTTTGAAAAAGTGGAGGGGATGATGATGGATCTTTCCTCCAAGCACAAG
>DAORDI010000046.1:0-27374 GCA_035345895.1 Leptospiraceae bacterium | reverse complement strand
AAGAAAACTCCTGTCCTTGATCAGATAATCTTTTGCACCGAGCTTCATCATGGATACAGCAACTTTTTCGTCTCCGGCACCGGTCACTACGATGAATGGAGGCATCCTGCCTTTCAGGCTGATGATGTTTTCTACAACCTCCCTGCCTGACATATCCGGAAGAGAATAGTCCAGGATTATCATGAACGGATCATTATTCCGTATCCATTCCAGCGCAGACTTTCCGGAATCCAGATGAACAGTTTTCCTGCCGGTAAAGGAGAGAGCCTCCTGAATCAGCTCTCCGATTCCTGAATCATCTTCTATAAGAAGAATGACTTCATTCTGTTCCGATTCAGACTCATTCATTTAATTTCCGTCGCCGTCTCTGCTGCCTTTGTTAACAGGAACTATCTGCATAATGGAAATGAAGAGTCCAAGACGCTTGATTGCTTCTCCGAACTGCTGATAATTCACCGGCTTGGTAATGTAGGAATTGCACCCGATTTCATAGCATTCTTCAATTTCCTTCGGATCGTTAGTAGTTGTAAGCATTATGACCGGCATACTGTGAAGAAGAGGATCGTTCTTAATTTTTCTCAGAACTTCCACACCGTCCATTTTCGGCATCCTGATATCCAGAAGCAGAAGATAGGAGTGCCTGTCATCCATATGCGGTCCATCACCTTTTCTTGAGAGAAAATTCCATACAGCAAGCCCGTCGTTAAAATGAAGAATGGGATTTATTATGCCTGATTCCACCAGGTGCTCATGAATCAGCTCTGTATGACCCTCATCGTCATCGGTAATAAGTATCACTGTTTCTTTGCGTTCATTTGATATAATCATTTTTTTCGCCCGATAAAGTATTGTTTTCTCTGGGAAGCTCCATATAAAAAGTACTTCCGGAATCAGGAACAGATTCAACCCAGATTTTTCCGTTCAGACGGTTGACAATTCTGAGCACGATTGCCAGTCCAAGTCCCTCGCCTTTGACTTCACTTTTTGATTCGATTCTCCTGAATACTTCCCAGATTTTGCCTATGTCTTTTTCTGCTATTCCGATTCCGTTGTCTGAAACTGCATAGACTGCTTTTTCTTCCAAGACCTTTCCTGTCACTGTGACTGTGAGAACCCTGTCGTCCGCCTTGTACTTGATTGCATTGTCCAGCAGATTGCTGAACACCTGATAAATCTGTTCCTTGTCAGTGTAACAGGACGGCAGGTCAGGCTGTACTTCTACCTTTGCATAAGTGCTCTCAATCTGGAATGCGCGTGTTTCCAGAATATTCTTCAGCACTTCATTCATATCCGTCTGTGTGAACTGGAGCTGCACCCTTCCCAGTCTGGAAAGACGAAGAAGACCGCTGATCAGTACATCCATCTTGGCAGAACTCATTTCAATAAAATGGAGTGCTTTGGGGATTTTTTCCGAAAGAAGCACTTTCATATCTGCGGGCACATCAGCAGACTTCAATGCATTTGAAATTGCCGTAAAGTACCGATTCAGATTTTCTCCGAATCCCTGAATGTTCACTAGAGGAGACCTCAGGTCATGAGATGTAACGTAAATTACAGATTCCAGTTCTCTGTTCTTTGTTTCCAGTTCAAACATCAGTCTGTCTCTTTCTCTTTCCGCTCTCAGTCTGTCCGAGATGTCGTGAATGATTGAATATATCAGATAATGCCCTTCCACAATGATCGGTGCCGAGTAAACTTCTACATCTGTATGTCTGCCGGAAGAAAGTCTGTGTTTCTGATAACCTCTTTCAGTCACGATCCCTGTTTCTTCGGCATTTTCGCTGAAGACTGCAATCTGATCCATTTTCATGTTCAAAAGATCTTCTCTGGAATAACCGTAGAATTTCTCTGCTGCAGGATTCGCATCGATGATTCTGCCTGTTTCCGGAGAATTCAAAAGTTTTACTGCTGTGTGATCTGTAAACATCTGATGGAAAATAGCTTCACTCTGCCTAAGTTCTTCTTCTTTTTCCTGCAGTTCCCTCAGTACATTCTTGTATTTTGTATTGTCTATAATACTTATAAAAACAAGACCAGAGTCGGAATTTTTCAACGGGAAGGATGCTGCGAGAATCGTGTCAATCGGAGCACCTTTAAATGAAATGAACTTCACTGAAGAGGTATACACTTGTTTTTCTTCTGCGATGCACTGGAGCTGTTCCAGGAAGATCTTTCTGTATTCCTGTGTTCCGAAAATTTTTCTGAACTGAGAAAAAACTGCATTTTTGGAGTCTGCGTCAAAAAGATTCAGTGTCCACTGATTTACATCCAGAAGTCTGACAGTGCTGAACAGACTGTCCGTTTCATCTGAATTTTCAGAAAAGAATTTTTCAAAATCGTTTATGCCGTCAGCTTTCCATTTCTCAATGCATTTCAGTATGATTGACCAGTCAGTTTCCCAGATCGAAACGGGAACTGTATCATATATCTTTTTGAATCTTTTTTCACTTTCCTGAACGGATCTTTCCAGCAGTCTTATCTTGTGAATGTCCGTGCTTGATCCGAACCACTTTATGATTCCTTTTCCTTCCTGTCTTTCAGGCACTGCACTTGTCTTGAACCATCTGTACATTCCGTCATATCTTCTGATTCTGAATTCCGCATCAAAAATGCTTTCGGTTTCCACCGATGTCTGCCAGGAAAAAAGCACTCTGTTTCTGTCTTCTTCAAAAACCTGATTCAGCCATCCGTACCCCGTCTGATCCTTTTCTGAGACACCTGTATAACCGACCCATTGCGAGCTTAGGAAATCCCAGTTTCCGGACGGATCGGCAGTCCAGATAAGTTCAGGGAGAGATTCGAGTAGATTATGCCATTTTTTCTTTTCTTCCAGAAGAGACTGTTCGGCAATTTTGCGTTCTGTAATGTCGACAGCGAGACCCTTAATGATAATTTCATTATTTTTTACTGTCCTGCTGACAGATCTGTCATGAATCCACCTGACCCTTCCTTGGGCATCCCTGATTCTGTATTCGACACTGAAGGACTGTCCTCCTGAAACTGCTGAATTAATTATTTCTGCATCTTCAGCAAGTATGGACTGATTCCAGTGAAACGGGTTTTCAAGCAGAAACTCTACTGTGCATGAAAAGATTTCAGAAGCATTCTGCGAATAATAAAGACCTCCCTTTACTGTGGAGAAAATGTAAAGAACGGCCGGCGAGCCTTCAACCAGATCCTTGTATCTTTCCTCGCTCTGCTGAAGCTCAGATGTTCTTTCCTGAATTCTCCTTTCAAGACTTTCCTTTGACTCCTGAAGCACAGCAAAATACCTGTTTACAAAATAGGCAAAAAGGAACCCGGTCAGAGTAAACACTGTTACGCTTGCCCAGTCCTTAGGGTTTACGAATACGAGAAAACCGGAAGAGGGGATAAAATTCACCGAAACAAGAAATGCAGAAAGAACGGATGAAACATAGCCTCCGTATCTGCCTCCGGCAAAACATGACAGAAAGACTGCGGGATAGAACAGGAACCAGACATAAGGACGGATCAAAGGCCAGAAGGCATTCTGTAAAAAATATACTGCTATGATAATAATTACACTTTTAATAATATCAGCAATATCTCTTTTCATCCTGAAAATGTCATTTCTCCGGTTTTCTCCCTGTTTCGCAGGCATATCAGATCGGCAATAATGCGGTCTAATTGATAAAATGACAGGCAGCAGAGAAACGACAAGCCAAAAATGAAAACTGCCGGAGGAAAGAATCACAGGATCGTTCCCATAGACCGATGAAGCATATTGTCTCTTTCTGAGAAGTTCAGATGCTTGACATTGATCCGCTTGACTGAAAAATCAGGAAAATGAATAATCCCGAAAGCAGAAGTTATTCAAGAATGTCAATGTACTTGGATAATTTCAGAAAAAAACTTTTTCAGGGGAAACTGTTTCATTTCAAAAGCCCTGTTTCTGAGCTTGTCAATTCGGTGCAAAACTGGAGAAGAGCAGTGGGATTGAGTGCTGATTCCATATCAGTTTCTCTCCTGAAAGTGCCTGCCAGAATTTCACAGATACAGGAAACTCAGAATTCACTGACTGAATCTGTAAATTCTCAGATGAGTATGTCACAGAGCCTTGCAAGTTCTTCCGAAGAACTGAGTGCCTCTGCCGAAAAAATAAGCTCCGAGATGTCTGAGATTGCAGGGATATCTGAATCTATAATGTATCTTTCCCTCGAAGAAAATGCCAAGATGGAAGGGTGCATCGAAACGATTGTGAGACTCAGGGAATATGCAACGGAACTGAAGAATGCAAATGAAAAGAGCCGACAGGAAATGCAGGGATTTTTTGAATCCCTTTCTTCAATCAGAGGATGGCTCGATGACATCAGAGAAATCGCCGGAAATACGAATCTTCTTGCCGTGAATGCCGCAATAGAAGCTGCTCACGCAAAGGAATATGGAAAAGGGTTCGGAATTATTTCTAAGGAAATTTATAATCTTGCAGTCAATTCGAAGGAACTGATGAAGTCTGTCAACAGATCGTTTCAGGACATCGAGCAGAAGTACAGATATCTAAGGGAACATACCGAACTTCATATTGAGACAGCAAACAGAACAATTTCAGGAATAGAGATCATAAAAGATGAACTGGAAAAAACCAGAGGTTTTTCAGAACAGACAAAGCAGGGGATGGAAAATCTTTCCAGAAGCATTATTTCAGTAAAGGAAAGTCTGGATCAGATAAAAATGGAATCCGAAAACACTGCGAACAGGGCATCTGCACTTGTATCGGAAGCCGATATGCTTCTGCAGGTGAATGAAAGAATCAGGGACGAAAGCAGAGGCATTTACGGACTGATTGAAGACACTGTCAGGATCATAAGCACAGAGAATCCGGTCTGGCTGTATGAATTCATCAGAGCCAGAAGAAATGATCATATTCGGTGGGTAAGATCAGTTCAGTCTGCAGTCAATGAGATGAATGCAGAACTGATTCCTGAGCTGAATCCAAGAAACTGCAAGATGGGACTCTGGTACTATGCAGCCAGAATCATAAATGCAGATCAGAAGACAATTCATGAGAAACTTGAGGCTCCTCATTCATCCCTTCATGAGTCAGGAAGGCGTGCGAAAAAGGCAATAGAGAATAATGACAGAGCTGAAGCTGCGGCTGCATTCGGAGAAGTCAGCAGACATTACAGCGAGATTGCAGTTATTTTTGATGAATACGAAAAATTTCTGGAAAAAGAAGTCTTTTTAATGAAATTTTAATTAGATTTTTTTCTGCAGATCCGGCCTGTCTCCGGTCTGCAGAAAAGAGTCAGATTCTTTTGAATGCTATGATTGCAATATCATCATTCAGTTCAGAAGGACCCTCGCAGAATATCTTCTTTCCTGAAAATGCTTCAGCATCGCGTGCAAGTGAAAGGGTCAGTTCTTCCACATTGTCCTTAGAGGCGTTTCGAATAATGTTTTCCATTCGGTCAGTTCCATAGAGTTCACCTGCAGAATTCATTGCCTCATTCAGTCCGTCGGTATACTGAAAGAATATATCGCCTTTTTTCAGATTTACGGTACAGACCTCCAGTGCGGTCTCAAAAATATCATTGTCGATTGCTCCAAGAGGCATACCGCCTGAACCGAGCAGCTCCACTTTGCCTGATTCCGCTTTGTAAAGTGCAGGCTTTGAATGACCGCAGCTGCAGTAGGTGACCGTTCCATCCTTTGGATCAAACATTCCTAGGAAAAAAGTGACAAATATATGGGAAGGAGTGTCCTGGTATGCCTGCTCATTCAGAAGAAGAAGGATTTTCAGAAGATCCGTTTCTCCCGATCTGATCAGTGAGTGCAGATGAGAACGCAATGCCACCATAACGAGGGCAGGACCGATTCCATGATTGGAAACATCCCCGATGCAGAATGCTGTCTTTCCGTTCATTGAATTCATATAATCGTAATAGTCACCGCCGACGCCGGACATTGATTTGTAGAAGTTTCCGAATTCAAGCACCCCGGATGAATTTGAAGGCATTTCAACCGGAAGAAGACCTTTCTGAATGTCTTCAGCAGCCGCATATTCCATCATCATTTCATGTCTGTGCTTCAAGTCTGCTGTCATTCTGTTCAGAGCAGTTGTAAGAATGCCGAATTCATCGCTTCCTCCATGTTCAAATTTTGTGTCCAGATTTCCCTTGCCGAGTTCGTCTGCAGAATTGATAATTTTCTTTATCTTTTTGACAACCCTGCCGGAGAAGTAATATGCCGATACGATTCCGAGAAGACCTATGGAAACCATAAATGAAATCAGCTTGAACAGACTGTCCCTGATGGAATCGTATCCTTCCTGCATATCAGTGACTGTGCGGGTAAATCCTATCTTGTTGTCGTTGACAAGTTTTGCAGCAAGATGATCCCCGTCTTCGGAAAAAAGCGGTTTAGAGTCCAGATACCACATCATTTCTTCAGCCTCTGATCTGCTTTTCGAAAGAGTTCCCCCTGCCATTGCAGCCTTCAGTTCAGGGGTCGCCTTTTCAGAATCGGCATTCATTATCCACTTTCTCAGAAGATCCCATTTTCGGGCTTCCGCATTCTTTGCTGTTCTGTCCGCCTCTATATAGTCTTCATAATCATACTGACTGGACTTGTGCTTGAGCACTACTGTTTCGTAAAGCGACACATTGCGCAGATTTTTGACTGCTTCCTTTACAAGCAGCATTTCTATATCGAATACATCAGGATTCTTTGTCTCATAATCAGTGATATAGGTCATTTTTTTCAGTGCTTCATCAAAGAGTCGGTCCCGTTCCCTGATTAAAGACTTATATTCCTGATAAAGCCTGATAAAAAGCGGATCCATAGAAGGCTTGACGGGGACTTTTTCCTTTTTAAGTTCATCAAGTCTTGTTCTTATTTTAGGGATAAGATCTCTGAATTTTGTCTGAACTGTCTTTTCCTTTTCAAAGTAGTCTTTCCAGTCGTCTGTCTTCTTTTCCGTAAGCAGCTTGGCACGCCTGATGACAGGAAGGTTTTTATAATTGACTGAATAATGTGTCCGGTATATTCTATCATTAAATTTGAATTCAGTTTTTTCCGAAAGGGCATCTTCTTCCGTTTTCTGCTTTCTGAAAAGAGAAAGGAATTTTTCCTTAAGTGTTTTTTCTCCCGAATCCGGCCCTTTCAGAACAGCCAGAAACTCAGCAAGCGCCGGTTCAAGAAAATCAGTGAGATCTTTTCTGATGATTGCCGGGGCAGAATCATCGTCTGCTGAAGGATTCCCGGATTTTTTCTTTCCTGAATTTCGTTTCTTCAGAAAGCCGGAAGTGTCAAATCCGACTGCAGCATCAATCGTGTTTTCATTAATTACAATCGAATAGGACTGAATCCGGATTTTCTCGATTGGAAACTTCAGGGCATCAAGCTTCCGCTTCTGTTCGCTCTGAAAGTAGACAAATATTTTATTTCTAAGTTCAGAATTGAATTTATTGAAATTTAAAAGTGCTGTCTGCTTCTCACTGTTCTTCGAGTCCGGTTTTCCTTCATATTCGGATACTTGAGCGGCATTTTTCAGACTGTCCGCAGCCTGGGCCGCCTTCTGTGCTGCTTTTTTGATGTCAATAAATTCCTGATCCGATATGACTTTCCCGTTCTTGTCCTTCAGGTTCAGTTTTATATTTGATTCCAGATCCTTGATATCATCTTCAGAAAGATACTCTGAAAAAAATGTATCTCCCATCTTTGAATAAATGTCCTTTCCTACAATGTTTCCAAGAATGCCTCCTGCCTTGATTTTCATTCCCAGAAATTTATACTCTTTTTCCTTCGCGAAATACTGCCGTGTCATATACTGCTGCAGCATCTGCTTTTTGACTTTTACGTTTTCCTTGAAGCGTTCAATCAGGATAAGACTTTCAGCAATCCTTTCTATGTTTTCCACTTCAATGTGAATATAGTCTTCGGCGGGTCTAATCTCAGCCTCGATATTTGCAATCAGAGTTTCCTTCTGCTGTATGAAATTCACTGCTGAAGTTATGACTACAATGACAGCAATAAAAAGTATTATGAAAAGGGACAGCTTCTCTCTGATTCCTCTGATGATTTTTCTCCAGTCAAACATTTTCATTGTCTTCGCCTTTCAGTTCCTTGATAAGAGTCAGTCTGTTTTTTCTGTCCGATGTAAATTCGTATGATGCTTTCATTATTTTTCTTACAATATGGATTCCCATTCCGCCGTCTTCGCCCTTGTCCAGGTGTTCATTGATGTTCACTTCAGGAGCCGACAGAGGATTGAACGGGATGCCCTCATCGGTAAATACACATATTATCCTGTCCGGATAAAGTGTCATTTCCGCTTCTATGAAGGATTCTTTTTTTTCGGGAAATCCGTGTTCGATGATATTTGACAGGATTTCATCCAATGACAGAATTACACGCATTCTGTTTTTGGAACTCAATGAGTTTCCTATGAACTTTTCCGCCTCATCACGGAAAAAAGAAAGTTCCTCAAGGCTGTTTTTAAGATGAAGTCTGTGGAACTTCATCACTTCAGTTTCTGCCCATTGAATCAGAAGCCTTTCAATGCTTCATCGAGACTGGGGAATACTTTGAAAGCCTTTGAAAAGCCCATTACGTCAAATGCATCCTTTACGGCAGGCTGAAAACTGCAGATTCTGAGTTCGCCTCCTTTTTTTCTTGAAGCAGTCAGTCCGGCAAGAAGTGCCCCGGCACCTGCAGAAGAAAGATAAGTGACTCCGTTCATATTTACTGCAAGCTTAGTCTTTCCTGATGTTATGCCGGCTTCCAGTTTTGCCTTGAGTGCAGGGGATGTATGCGCATCCATAACCCCTGTGATAATGAGTATCCATACCCCGTTCGATTCAATCTCTTCGATATTCATATTTTCTCCTTTCCTTATTATAAAATCACTGATTTTCCAGAGCCGGAACTGTCACGAATTCTTTTTCAGTTCCTTCCAGAGGTTTTTTTCGGAAATAACCTTGTGCATTCTGCCTTCGAGCTTGTCTATTTCCATAAAGTACTTGATTTCAGAATTTCCCTGAAATATGAATGCATATTTTCTTATTCCCTGGATCGCTTTTCGCAGATCACCGTCGGAAATGCCTTTGAAGATCAGATAATAGAGCTGAATTGCTATCAGATCATTCAGTTCAGCCCTGAATCCGGGTGTTCTGTTTTCGAGAGCGTCTATTACCTGTTCCACTTCATCTCTGTTGTTGTCTTCCTGTTCGGCATAATAGATCAGATAATTTGAAATCAGCTTTCGGCACCTTGCAATATCGTCCTTCTTGCTGTAAATGGATATCTGGTTGAAAAGACTGAGTGCTTCCTTCTGTATTTTTATTTTTACTTCCGGCTTTTCCAGTTCTATGACAGGGGCATTCAGAGTGGTTTTCAGCTCGTCGCTTGAAAGGTTTTCGAGTCTGTCTGTAAAAGTTTCTTCCTTCTTTCTCTGATTCTCCTCATTGAATTCGGAAAGGGGCTTTTCTATGACCGAAACAAATTCCACTGCTTCCTGGCTTTTGGCAAGTGCAAGACTGGAACTGATCTTGTCGAGAACAAACAGACTTGAATTCCCGAGTGAAGTATAGGATTCCCTCATTGACTGAGAAATCAGCCTTTTGCACAGAGGTCCCAATGTATGCAGTTTAGAAAAATCAAACCTTGACTCCTCAATTCTTGCCATCAGAAACTGCGAGTCCCTGTATTTCACCTGTCTTTCCCATCCAGCATATACAAGGGGAGAGTAAAGATGCTTATGGAACATTGACTTGCCTGTGACTGCAAGAAGTCGAATGTAACGGCTGAGTTCTTCTGCAAGTGAAGGAGATATTTTTTTTATGCTTTTCTGTACAGTCATATTTTATCTTTTCCTGCGTCATATCGCCTTTGCAGGCAGATCCCAGTTTCCAGAGAAAGACGGACAGCACAAGAAATTTTCCGTATCCGATAAATGATATTCATCAGTTCTCTTACGGTCTTCTTTACGGCTGTAAAATGCCGTTATATCGTTCGATATTCAGTTGACCCGAAATGCAGTTTTATTCGTATGTATATCTGAAAGAGGCGCAAATGACTGAAACCCTGGTAGTAATTCCCGCATACAATGAACAGGAAACAATTGAGGAAGTAGTCAGGCTTACAGTCAGACATTCCGATGTATGCGTAGTAGACGACGGCTCCAAGGACAGAACTCCGCAGATTCTTGCTGACCTGAAGAATGAATTCGGAGACAGACTTCATATCATCCGTCATATAAAGAATACTCATATTCCCGGAGGTATTCAGGACGGGATGAAACTTGCCGTGGAAAAAAATTACCAGTACTCAGTGACAATGGATGCGGGAATGTCGCATGACCCTGACAGGCTTCCGGATTTTTTTGCTCAGAAAGACTTTGACCTGGTCATTGGACAGAGAGCAGTCACTGAAAATGTTCCCATGTACAGAAAGCTGATTTCCTGGTGCGCAGCAAGAGTGATGAATTACTGTCTGTCTCCGTCTCTCCTGAACATACTCGGACCCGGTATCAAGGACTGCACATCCGGTTACAGGATGTACTCCAGAAAGGCGTTTGAAAGAATTGCCGAGCATAAACTGGAATCGATTGCATTTGACTTTCATATGGAAGCATTGTATCTCACTTACAAGAACGGAGGAAAGGTGAAAGAACTTCCAATTCACTACAAGTTTTCCAACTCCTCGTTCAATAAGAAAGTCTTTAAGCAGGCACTCGCATTTGCATGGAAGCTGTTTAAGAAGAAGTTTTAAAGGTCAGATCAGAAAGCTGACAGCAAAGAGCAGAATGGAAAAGTAAAGACAGTAAAGTGAAAATGTCTTTATGAATTCCAGCCTTCTGACGGAAACTGTATTTCCTTTCAGTCTGGAATAAAGGATTCCCTGCTTTTCCGTTTCCAGTTTCCTGCACTCTGCAATGTCTCCGACTCTGAGTCTGCTTACAAGTGCATTGTCCGTTTCTTCCGTTCTCTCGTGAAGCATTCCTGTCCGATCGGAAAAAACATAGGTTACAGTATAATTTTTTCTGCTGCGTTTATATACAGAATGTATATCTTTAATTCTGGCAAAAATGGTTTCATAATCGCTTTCAGGACGGTTCTGAATATCCTTTTCCAGTCTGTCTGAATATTCAACGAAGGCAGTCAGAATCCCAAAGAACAAAACGAGCAGTATGCTGAAAATATTTCCGGAATTCAGCACACTGCCTTTTTTCAAAATCATCTCTTTCCCGAAAAAGTTCTGTTTATTTTTCGAGAAGATCCATAACTTTTGCCGCCGCCTGAGTGATCACTGTGCCTGGACCGAAAATTGCAGCAACTCCGCTCTTGTAAAGAAAGTCATAATCCTGATGAGGGATGACTCCTCCTGCCACTATCAGAATATCTTCTGCCTTTTCTTTTTTCAGAATTCCGATCAGCTCAGGAATCAGTGTCTTATGACCTGCTGCCTGTGAAGAGACTCCTATGATATGCACATCATTTTCCACTGCCTGTTTTGCCACTTCAGCAGGAGTCTGAAAGAGAGGAGCAACGTCCACATCAAAGCCCATATCTGCAAATGAAGTGGAAATGACTTTGGCACCTCTGTCATGACCGTCCTGACCCATCTTTGCAACGATCATTCTAGGCCTTCTTCCTTTCTTCTTTGCAAACTCTTCCACACGTGTCTTTACTGCAGTGAAGTCTGCATTGTTTTCATTGAGGCTGGAATATACACCGCTGATTGTTCTGATTTCAGCCTTGTGTCTTCCGAAAACCTTTTCCATTGCAAATGAAATCTCACCAAGCGTCGCCCTTGCCTTTGCCGCACGGACTGCCACTTCCAGAAGATTGCCTTTGCCGGATTCGGATACAGACGTGATTTCATTCAGAAGCGCATCCACCTCAGACTGATTTCTCTTTGCCTTCATTTCATTGATTCTTCTGATCTGACTTTCACGCACTGCAGAATTATCAATGTCAAGTATTGGAATTTCTTCTTCTTTTGCAGGCTTGAATTTATTCACTCCCACAATGACTTCAATTCCCTGGTCAATCATTGCCTGTCTTCTGGCTGCGGACTCTTCAATTTTCATTTTAGGAATGCCTTTTTCGACTGCCTTGGCCATTCCGCCGTGTTCATTGACCTCGTCGATCAGTTTCTGCGCTTCTGCAACAAGAGAATGAGTGAGAGACTCAATGAAATAAGATCCTCCCAGCGGATCTACAACTCTGGGAATATGAGTTTCATTCTGAATGATCAGCTGAGTATTTCTTGCAATCCTTGCAGAAAAATCTGTAGGCAGGGCAACAGCCTCATCGAGAGCATTTGTATGCAGACTCTGAGTTCCTCCCAGAACCGCAGCCATCGCTTCGATTGTAGTCCTGATAACATTATTGTAAGGATCCTGTTCAGTCAGACTCCATCCGGATGTCTGGCAGTGAGTTCTGAGGGCCATACTCATCGGATTTTTAGGATTCAGAGGCTTAATGAGATTTGCCCAGAGATATCTGGCTGCTCTCAGTTTGGAAATTTCCATGAAGAAATTCATCCCAATTCCGAAAAAGAAAGAGAGTCTTGGAGCAAAACTGTCCACAGCAAGACCTCTGTCAAGTGCAGTCTTTACGTACTCCATTCCGTCTGCAAGAGTGTATGCCAGTTCCTGAACAGCATTTCCTCCTGCTTCCTGGATATGGTATCCGCTGATGGAAATACTGTTGAATCTCGGCATATTTTTGGAAGTGTACTCGATAATATCCCCGATGATCTTCATGGAAGGCATCGGCGGATAAATATAAGTATTCCTTACCATAAATTCTTTTAAAATATCGTTTTGTATAGTTCCGGAAAGTTCGGATACTTTCGCTCCCTGTTCCTCTCCGGCAGCGATGAACATTGCCAGAACGGGAATGACTGCACCGTTCATTGTCATCGACACTGACATTTCCTTCAGCGGAATTCCGTCAAAAAGGACCTTCATATCCTCCACAGAATCAATGGCAACTCCCGCCTTTCCTACATCTCCCCGGACTCTTTCATGATCGGAGTCGTATCCCCTGTGAGTGGCAAGGTCAAATGCGACAGAAAGACCTTTCTGCCCGCCTGCCAGATTTTTTCTGTAAAATGCATTGGATTCTTCCGCTGTGGAAAATCCAGCATACTGACGGACTGTCCATGGCTGATTTGCGTACATTGTTGCACGGGGTCCGCGAATGAACGGAAAAATTCCCGGCATTGTATTCAGATTGGAGAGACTTTCCAAATCTTCATAAGTGTACAAAGGCTTCCAGACGATTCCTTCCGGAGACTTCCAGTGCAGGGAGCTTACATCCTTTCCTTTCAGATCAATTTCTTTTGCTGTTTTTTCCCATGATGAAAAATCTGCTTTTTCCATATCCCTCTCCTTGTTATTCAACTACATGTTCGAGCTCTTCCATATAACCGGGAAAATCGCCAATCTGTCTCTGAAATGTAAATTTTGCCGGGTAGAGCACCAGTCTTCTTCCTGTCTGTTTCCATGATTTCACCGCATCCCCCGTGAAGAGAGCAAACGGAGCACCGACAATCCAGAGAGAACTTCCCAGAACTAAGGTCACCATTCCAAGAGGTCTGATCGCAACAATATCAAACATCATTTCGCCTGAACCCGGAACTTCCTTTGCGGACAGGCTTGAACTTAAGACCAGAACTGACACCAACAAAGCTTTCCCTAATTTTTTCATTTGGAATTCTCCTCCTTCTGTCTGAGATATCCCGGAATGGATACCAGAATGGAAACAGTAAGACATACTAAGATCACAGTCAGTGATACATTGATGGATATATGAATCGGTTCGCCGACAAGATATGGAGAAACCAGAGGAAGAAGCATTTTGACCCCTACAAAGGCGAGCACGATAGATACTCCTGTCTGAAGATGTTCAAAAAGATTCATAATCCCGCTTATCATAAAAAAGAGGGCACGAAGACCGAGTATTGCAAAAATATTCGAAGTGTATACGATGAACGGACTTTCACTGACGGAAAAAACTGCCGGTATCGAATCGAACGCAAATACAATATCGCTAGTTTCAATCAGAACAAGAACAACGAACATAGGAGTGGCGAAAAGCTTGCCGTCAATCCTGGCAAAGAAATCCTCTCCGTTGGAGTTTTTTGTCAGTGGGATCATTTTCTTCAGTGTCCTGTAGACAATATGCTCTTCCGGATCAAATTCCTTTTCTTCATCTTCTTCATGAAAGAACATCTTAAATGCTGTATAAAGAAGTATTGCACCGAAAAAATACAATATCCAATGAAATTTTGCTACAAGGGCAGCTCCAAGCAGAATCATGACAGCACGGAGAATGACTGCACCGATGATCCCCCATTTCAGAATATTTGCCTGCCTGTCTGTTTCAATCCGAAAACTTTGAAAAATCATTATGAATACGAAAAGGTTGTCCACTGAAAGGGATTTTTCCAGAAGATAAGCCGCAATAAATTCCATCGCTTTCTTTTTGCCGGAGCCCGGATCTGCAGGATTTGTATCATACAGGTAGATGAACCCGGCAAATGCCATGGAGACACCGATCCAGATCAGAGTCCAGACGAAAGCCTTTCTGAAACTCATATGGCTGTGTTCGCCCCTGCTCAGTACACCCAGATCGAGCACAAGGAGGAAGATGACAATCAGATTGAATACAATAAAAAGGAGAACTTCATGATTTAAATTTTGGATAAATTCCATATTACAGCCTTAGACTACAATTATTCTCTTGAGTGAGATGTCATTTAATTTTCGGTTGATTTTATTTGACAGGGTTGAGAAATTTATCTGACGGGAGAAGAATATGGACAAGATTAGAGACACCAAGATTCTAGATGCGGTTGCGTCTGCAATTCAGTACGAAAAGGACTGCTTTGAGTTTTACCTCAAAAACTATGAAGAATCAAAGGAAGGCACATCGGTGAAGGAGTTTTTCAAGCAGCTTGCCGAAGATGCAGAGGAACATATTCAGCTCATTCAGAATATTTACAATGAACTGAAAGGGGGAACATCCTTCCCGAATCTGAAGGAACTTGCTCCTATTCACAAATTCCATTCCACAGCAATATTCAAGGTGATGAAGAAAATTGAAAGGAATGTGAAAGCAAAGGCTCAGGATTCTATGGACAATATTCACAAGGCTATCCGTGCAATTGAGGATGCCAGGGATTTTTATACGAAAGTGAAGGAAAAATTCTCTGATCCAAGCGTAAAAATTCTATTCAAGCGTCTTGCTGACTACAATGAAGACAACAGGTTAGTCGTGGAATCTCAGTACCAGTTTCTGAGTCAGACGGACAGGACGAATTATTACTGGGAAGACGAAGAGCTTCTGAATTCAAGGCCGGCATAATGCAGGAAACAGACTGGAAAAAAATCAGAAGCGAATACCCTGTCACTGAAAATTATATCTGGCTGAACAACTGTGGTACGACGCCTGCATCTCTGCGGGCGGTAAATGCAGTTCACCGGTATCTTCAGGGATATGCCGGTGCCGGGGTTTTTTCAGAAACGGAAAAATACCCTTCTGTAAAAAAGTATATAAAGGACACACTCTCAGAAATCATTCAGTGCCGGAAAGAAGAGATTGCACTGATGCACAACACTGCCGAAGGACTGAATACAGTCTCAATCGGTCTGGATCTGCAGGAGGGAGATGAGATTCTTGTTCTGGAAAATGAATATCCGAGCAACGTTTATCCCTGGGAACACTGGAAATCCAGAGGAGTGAGTCTGAAATTTATCCCAATGGCAGAGAACCCTTCTGATTTTCTGGAGAAATTCAAATCTCTGCTCACCGACAGGACAAGGGTGGCTGCTCTTTCTGCGGTTCACTGGTGCACCGGTATGGTTTTCCCTCTGAAAGAAATCGGAAAAATCTGCAGTGAAAGAAATATCTTTTTTGCGGTGGATGCGGCACAGGGAGTAGGGAATACTGAAATCAATGTCAGGGAAATGAAAATTGATGTGATGGCTTTTTCTGCCTGGAAATGGCTTCTTGGGCCTCTCGGAATGGGGATTCTTTTTATAAATTCCGAAAAGCTGGATAGAATCAGACTGGTTTTCAAAGGAACCGATTCTGTAGTGAATCCTGACGTCTATCTTCCTTACAGAGATGAGCTGCAGCCGGGAGCAGAGAGATTCGAGCTCTCCACAGCAAATTACTCAGACTGGGTGTATTTCAGACATACTCTGATGATGCTTTCTGAAATCGGATTTGACAGAGTCAGAATGAGAATCCACGAACTTTCCGATTTTCTTTCAGATCTGCTGAAGAAAAAAGGATATTCTCTTGCATCTGAAAAATTCAGTGAAAAGACCGGGATTATTGCCTGTTCCAAAAAGAATCTTGACTCTGGAAAGACAGCAGCGGGACTGAGGGAGAAAAAAATCATCTGTGCAGACAGGCTGGGAAGAGTCCGATTCTCTCCTCATATCTACAACAGTTTTGAAGATTTGGAAAAGACAGTTTCTATTTTGGAAAGTACTGCAGTTTTCCGCTGAACACTGAAAACTCTTCAGCCGACAATGATAAAAGATATGATTCCAAATTCCGACCAACTGGTTTCCGTAATGATTCAGTCCGTAATTGACTGGCACAAGGAACTGAAAATTCACTCCAATCCTTACAAAGAAGGAAGTCTAGAATTTCTGATCTACAAAAAGAATCAGATAGATACAGTGCAGTGGCATGTAGAAGACGAAATCAGAAGGCCGGATCTTCCAGACAGCGAACTTGTGAAATTCAAAAGACAGATAGACGCATTGAACCAGGAAAGGACTGATACAGTTGAACTTCTGGATGATCTTTTTTATGCAATGTACAAAGATATTCCTAAGAAGAAAAAGTCCAGAATGAATTCGGAGACTCCTGCCTGGCTTATAGACAGGATGAGCATTCTCGAACTCAAGATATACCATATGAAGGAACAGACAGAAAGAAAAGATGCTTCTGCAGAACATATTGAAAAATGCAGTGCAAAGCTTGCAATTCTAATTTCCCAGAGATCTGATCTGAAGACCTGTCTCTCTGAACTGATGGATGATCTTGCATCGGGCGATAAGTTTATGAAAGTATACCGTCAGATGAAAATGTACAATGATCAGAATCTGAATCCCTCACTGTATCAGAAGAAATAAGAATGAATCTTCTTGTAATCCGTTTTTCAGCAATGGGTGATGTTGCACTGCTTACACCTGCACTCAAAAGCATTCTTGCAGAATATCCGAATGTGCAGATCACTTTTCTGACCAGAGGAAATTTTGCCCCTTTCTTTTTCAATATTCCCAATCTGAATGTAATCGGTCTGAATTTCAAAAGCAGAAGATACAAGGGAATCTGGGGACTTTGGAAAATGTACAAGGAAATTTCCAAGCTTGGACCTTTTCACAGTGTCATTGATCTGCACGGGAGTCTGAGAAGTATCCTGTTTTCCTTCATTTTCCGAATGAAAAAAGTTCCTGTCTTCAAAATCAACAAGGGCAGAAAGGAAAAAAACGCTCAGATCAGACAGAAGAATAAAATACTCACACCTCTGCCCCACACAGTGGAGAGGTATCTGAAAGTATTCGAACATGCAGGTTTTCCTACAGAACTTCGGGAAGGCCCCTGGATCAATGTAGATCCTTATTCCAAAATACTTGCAAGTGAATTCTTAAGGTCACAGAATCTTCAGAGAGGAGATTCTCTGTGGATAGGATTTGCTCCTTTTGCTGGACACGAACTGAAGGAATGGCCGATCGCAAAATCAAAGGATTTAGTGTCTTTGATTCTGAAGGAGTTCAAGGCAAAGGTGTTCTTGTTCGGTTCACATGAAGAACTTTCCCGTCTTCAGGAAATCAAATCGGAAAATGAAGAATGCATTCTTGTAGCAGGAACAAAACTGGGGATCAAGGGAGATCTGGGAGTTCTGGAAAAAATGGATCTGCTCGTAGGGATGGATTCTTCCAACCTGCACATTATGGCACTTCTGGGAAAACCTGTGATCGGCCTGTATGGAACAACTCATCCGTTTTCAGGCTTCGGTCCATTTATGCAGGAAAAGGAAGGTGTTCTGCAGGTGGATCTGGCATGCAGACCCTGCAGTATATACGGAAATACCGAATGCTACCGAAAGGACTTTGCCTGTATGGAACTCATACATCCGGCAGATGTCATCCGCCGGATCAGGGAAAGGCTTTCTGATAAGATCAGAAAGTTAAGCGAGAAGAGAATTCAAAAATGAATGCTTCTTTTTTTTGTTTTTGAAGCTTTTCATTTCCTGGTAAAGGGCATCCATTTTATCCACGCATTTCGAAATCTCATGCTCTCTCGAAATACTGAGAGAGTTTTCCGAGAACGTTTTATAAAGTTCAGCATTCTCCAGTATTTTCATTGCCAGAGCCGCCATCTCTTCCGGCTGGAAAGGTTCTGCATTGAAGCCGTTTCTCCCTTCCTGAACAAGTTCCGGTATGGCGAAGGATTTGACTCCCACTGCAGGAAGTCCGCAGGCAATTGCTTCTAGAATCACAAGTCCCTGAGTCTCCATAGTCGATGCAGACATAAACAGATCGTATTCAGGATATACATTCTGAAGTTCAGAGTTCGGTACAAATCCTTTGAAAATGACTTTGTCCTTCAGTCCAAGCTGTTCTGCCTGAAGTTTCAGTGAAGGAAGTGCAGGGCCGTCGCCGATGATGGTCAGAGTTGTTCCTGGATGTTTTGCATGAATGATTTTGAATGCATTGATGACGACATCACAGTTTTTTTCATAGGAGATCCTGCCCACATGAAGGATTTTTGGAGCATCTGAGCATTTTTTTACTGAGCCCTTGAATCTGGAAAGGTCCATTCCGTTTGAAATGACTCTGATCGGTCTGTCAATTTCGTATTCCTCAAGCTGAGCCTTGAGCAGATGGGAAGGGGAGACTACAATATCACATCTTTCATACAGATTGTTGCAGAGTTTCAGTATGATCTTTTTCTGAATATTGAAGTTCTCAAATTTCTGAAATTTCAGAAGATTTTTGAGAGTCAGTGCTTTATTGAATTTATTGATCTTCAGAAAAAGTTTGTCGAGTTTGAGAATCCTGTACAAAGATACGTAAGTGTTCTGTTCTGCCATCAGGGTATGGTATGTGCCTACACTTGGAATCGCATATTTTTCGCAGGCACTGATTGCATACTGGCCTAGCAGCCCTGGAGTATGTATATGACAGACCTCAGGCTTGAAATCTTCTATAATTTTGGAAATCCTGTTCGGACTGGGAAGGACTACTTTTATGTCCTTGTAAGAAGGGAGATAGGCACTCATAAAACGGGTGACATGGATTCTGTCTCCCATTCTCTCAAAATCTCCTTCACCGTATTCAGGACAGCAGATCAGGAATTCATAACCTCTTGCAGAAAGATGTTCACAGAAGTTTTTGATTGAAATAGTAATGCCGTCTATTTTTGGTAGAAAGGTATCGGTAAAATATATGACTCTCATGTCACAAGGATAAAATAGGATGAGGAAATTGCAAAAGTTTTTTTTACTCAGTCTCATGATTTCAATAGCATCTTGCGGAATCTCAGTATCACTGAGTCAGCTTTTCCTCGGAATCGCCTTTATTTTCCATATGTCAGACAGAGACAGAAAGAAAATCCATCCGAGCCTTCTTCTTTTTTCAGGCTTTCTTCTTTTTCTGAGCTTCTTCATTTCCTTTTTTGCAAACCATTCATTTTCCGAATACAGACTCATCACAAAATCCGAGTGCAAGGATTTTCTGCTTTTCAGCGGGTTCATTCTGACTTCGGGACTTGAAAGAACCGAAAGAGAGACAGTTTATAAAGGCTTCAAGCTTCTTCTGTTTCTTCTTATACTGACCGGGATTATATCTGTTTTTACTAAAATCAGGCTCAGTGTGATTCTCAATCAGCCTTTCAGAAATCCTTCCGGCTGGATCTATACTCAGCATTTCGGAAACATCGGAAATGTCGGCATATATCTTCCTATTGGTCTAATGAACACTCATCTGACATTCGGCGGTCTTCTGCTCTTTTTCTTTCCATATCTTCTTTTCAAAACTGTACTTTCACTGAAGGAAAAAATAATTCATTTTAAATCCGCTTTGCTGATTCTGCTCCTGATCCTGTTCTCTGCGGTATTTGCACTGAACAATGCCAGATCGGCAATGCTGGGTGCAGGAGCAGCCGTCGTGATAGGAACACTCGATCTAGTATTCATCAAAAACGTTTTTTCCAAGCGTCTGTTCAGTCTTTTTTTCGGAACAGCCGCTGCACTGATCCTTTCTGCCGGCTTCATCATGTACCAGCACCCTGCGACGGCAAAGACAGTCAGACCTCTTCTCGGTGCAGAAAAGCATACCGATTCCGGAAGGACATTCATATGGTCAGCTGCATTCAATATCATCGAAAGACATCCTTTTCTCGGTGCAGGACCGGGAAACTTCGACATTGAAACTGAAAAAAGCAGAAAGGAACTTTCATTGGAAAATTCCAGACTTCTGTTTTTTTACGAGACAGTTCAGAGAGGTCATGCTCATAATGATATTTTCCATATATTGGCAATATCCGGATTTCCTGGAGGGATATCATTCCTTCTGCTTTTTGCGGGAACTGTCTCTGTTGTCTGGAAAAACAGGAACTTGAAATATGCTCCTCTTGCTTACGGGCTTGCAGGCTTCTTCTTTGCCGGAGTGTTTCAGTGTTATTTCCAGGATGATGAAACGGTCATCGTGTTCTGGTACATCCTCGGATTCATTCAGTCAGCCTCTGCTGACGAAGCTCACGCTGTTCTGAAACTGCATTAAGGAGAAAGTAATGAAAACAGTTTATATAATAATGACAGTATTGACGGCATTCGCTTCCGCAGATGCCAGACCTGTTCTGTTCAGAGATGTCGCAGTGAACAGCGAAAAACCGGACAAAGGGGCATACAGGGATTTCCTGGAATTCATAGAAAAGGCAGCCGCAAAGACAAAACTCGACAGAAATGCAGAAGAGTTTTCCAAGTACCTGAACAGAAGCCTGGAAAGATTTGAATTTTCCGATCTGTATGAATCCAAGTATGTAGTCAAGGAATCCGATCACAGATGGTCTACATACTCAGGACTGAACAGAAAGGAGGATTTCCTTGTCAGTCTTCTGAACATTCCCTTTGAAAAAATTCCGTCGGCAGTGCAGGGGGACTTCAGTGCCAAATATACACTCCAGGAAAAAAAGACTTCCTCATACACAGAAGGGGTTTACGCAAATTCAGGATCTTATTCAGGGGCACTGAAACTCAGACAGAATTTCGGAAAGTTTTCCGCTGAAAAAATACAGGGTATTGCAGATCAGCTTCTTCAGGTGATTGCAATACAAAATATGGATAATTTATCCTCTCCTTCAGGAGGCCTCTTCAATGTCCTTCAGGGAAAATACGACAGGAAGATACTGGATCATTTTTCAGAGGATTTTCCGAAGACAGCAAAACTTCTTGGCGGTTATTTCCGTCTGGAAAAGCTTTTTTCGGAATACTCCACTCAGGGAAACAATGTTCTTCGGATCAGTCTGAAAGGACAGATCCATCTTCCATACATTAAAATGGATTATCCTGAACTGGGAGAGTATCTTTCGAGCATCACTGATCTGGGCTGGATTCATCTGAACATACTGAATTCGTCGGGAAAAAGACTGGCAGAGATTCATCTGGACTCTTCGAGACTTGAACTTTTTCTGAAACTGTTCACTGACAAAGGAGCAGTTGTTCCGTTCACTGGAGCATCAGGAAAAGAAGAACTTCATTTCAAGGAAGCAGTGCAGATTTCGAAAATAAAAAATATCCCGTTCTTTGTGAACATTTCCTTTTTCGGAAACATATATGGACTCCGATTTGAAAACCCTGGAATCACCGCAGTCGGATCTGCAGCAGTATCGAAGGGAAGAGGGGAACTCAGCGTCCAGCTGTCACAGTTTCCCCGGACAAAGGTAGGAGGGGGATTTTCCTACGTCATTCCTTCCTGGCTGATTGATCTGGCTGTTCCAGGAAATATGGAAGAACTGATCTGGCATTTTTCTCAGGTACTGGTACATGCCAATAATAAAAAGGGAACCAGAATGTATATGAGCCTCGGCGCAGAAGGAAATTCCTATAAGCTGAATGCATCTGCAGATACGGAGTTTCTGAACAATTTCTTTGTGCGTTTCGCACTGAAGGTCTGGAACTTCAAAGTTGCTCCCGACGATGAAGCTAAAGAAGATATGAAAAAACTCATCGCAAAAATTGCAAGGACAGTAAAGGAAGATCTGTCCAAATTTTGATTATAAACTAACGTCACGCAAATATGAGATGGTGCCTTGACTGTGTAATGAATGTTCATTGAGTGGAATCATACCGGGCAGGCAAATTCCCGGCAATATTTACCTGATTCAATGCCAGCATTATTGCAATCTGTTCTATTCCCGCAAATGCCAATTTGCCGGAATTCGAAAAGATGAATTCGGCAAATTGGCTTCAGTGTCATCTTCGTTTTTTACGAGTGCGCCCAGAAAAGAATTCTGCTTCAGCGGAATTTTGGCGGGCGTTCGGCTTCAGTTGACCGTGAACCTTCCTGAGTAACCTTTCATATCGTCTTCGTTTTTTACGAGTGCTCCCAGAAAAGGAATTCTGCTTCCGCTTTGAAGACTTACGCCCTGATGAATCAGAATCTGCATCCAGTCCAGAAGTTCGCTTGTGGAAGGCTTTTTTCTGAGGTCATCAAGTTTTCTTACACGGTAAAAAGTGTTCATCACTGATTCTGTAAACTCTTTGTTCAGATCAGGATAATGAGAAAAAAGAATCTTCTTCATCAGCTCAGGATTCGGAAAATCAATATAATGAAAAATACATCTTCTCAGAAATGCATCCGGAAGTTCTTTTTCATTGTTGGATGTGATGATGACAAGAGGTCTTTCCTTTGCCTTCACCTTTCTTCCTGTTTCCTGAATTGTAAATTCCATCTCGTCGAGTTCTAAGAGAAGATCATTTGGAAATTCGATGTCAGCCTTGTCTATTTCATCAATCAGAACAACTGATTTTTTCTCTCTGGAAAATGCTTCTCCCAGGGCTCCCATCCGGATATAATTTTCTATATTGTGGACTTTGTCTCTTGTCTTCTCATCAGTGAACCTGGAATCATTCAGCCTGGAAACTGCATCATAAAAATACAGTCCGTCCTTGGCAGTGCTGATGGATTTTACATGCCATTTAAAAATGGGAAGATCCATTCTGGCTGCAATGAACTCAGCCAGCTGAGTCTTTCCTGTTCCCGGTTCTCCTCTTACAAGCAGAGGTCTCTTTACAACTTCTGCAGTGAGAACAGCCTCTTCAAGTTCAGGTGAAATTACATAAGGAAGTTCTTTCAAGACTGACTTCCCAGAATCTCATTGATTTTCCCTTTCAAAGAATAAGAAATTCGAGGACCGATTTCAAGGATGACTCTCGATGCCACATAATTTCCCCATTTTGCAGACTGGGCTGCATCAAATCCGTGAGTGAGTCCGTAGAGAACTCCTGCAGCGAATGCATCTCCTGCACCGTTGCTGTCGATCGGTTTTACCGGAAATCCAGGAACAAGCCTGTTTACCCCGTTTTCAGAAAGGTAGCATCCGTGAGAACTCCAGGTCATAAATACAAGAGGACAGTAATTTCCAAGTTCCACTATTGCGTCTTCAGGGTTTTCTGTCTTTGTCAGAGCCATTGCCTCTTCATGATTGCAGAATGCTATGTCCACATATTCTTTGGTGATCTTAATAAAATCTTCTCTGGATCTGTGCACGCAGAAAGGATCACTGTAGGTATAGGCAACCTTCTTTCCCATTTTCTTTGCATTGTCCATTGTGAACACAGATGCGTCTTTTGTATTCTGTCTGTCCCAGAGATATCCTTCCAGATACGCAATTTCAGATTCTTTCAGCTTGTCCAGATGAATGTCGGACGGATGAAGTTCACTCGATATTCCGAGGGCAGTCAGCATTGTTCTTTCCCCGTCCGGTGAAGTGATGACAAGACAGGTGCCTGTATCTCCGTTGCCTGCAGGAACCTCAAAGGAAATGCCTGCCTTCTCCATATCTTCCTTGTAGAAAGCGCCGTATCTGTCGGTGGAAACCTTCCCGGTATAACAGCCTGTTCCTCCACAGTTGGCAATTCCTATCATCGTGTTTGCAGCGCTTCCGCCAGATCTCAAAAGAGGATTCAGGTTGTGCAGCTTCTCGAGAACTGCAGACTGATCAGCTGAATCCACGAGAGTCATCACCCCTTTCCTGATCTTATTCTCTTTGAGAAAATCATCCTCAGCCCTGGTCACAAAATCCACAAGGGCATTCCCTACCCCGAATACATTATATTTATTCATACAGTCTCACTTTTTATAAACAGCAAACAGAGTATTGTTCAGAAATACAGTATGTATGCTCAGTTTCCATAATGTTTTTGTAATATAATAATAAGCAAGCTTGGCACTGACTGCAGCGCCTGAAGAGGCTCCTGAGACAGAAAGGATCGGTTTCAGTATGTGAAACTCCGGATTCTGGAATCCTGAATTTCTGCCGAGCCTTTTCATGCTTTCCCTGCTGTAGTCATTGATATGATCCTTTGCTTCCAGATAATGCACTCCTTCGCGCATCCCCTTTACAAGTTTCTTAAGTCTGGCCTTGAGAAGCTGAACAGGGAAATTAGGAGTCTGCATGAACAGAATTCCTCCCGGCTTCAGAACTGAATAAAGATAGTCCAGGAGAGGCGCAGGTTTTGGGATATGTTCAATCACATCCCAGAGCGTAATGATGTCCAGGCTGTTTTCTGCGATTCCGCTTTTCTGGACCATCCCTTCATATACATTGGAAAGACCGTTTTTCTCTCTGGCAAATTTGACTGCCTGAGGAGACATTTCGAACCCGAGAGCCTTCCAGTTCTTCTTCTTTTCACCGATCATCTTCACAAAAAATCCCAGTCCGCATCCTACATCCAGAATGGAACCTGAATCTTTTTTCATGAATTTATCTATAAATTCTTCGTAAATTTCCCTGTGCGCGAAGTCCCACCAGTTCAGATCAAACTCTTCTTCCTGCCAGTATCCGGAATAATGCTCATCCTGTTCATAGGAAGAAAACACATGACCGCAGTCACTGCATTTTAAAATCGGAATTCCGTTTTCCAGGAACACTTCGGTGTTTCTGCTGCTTCCGCAGAGATAACATACTGTATTCAATTCAGATCCTTTTTGTCGGAGAGAAAGACATCCCAGATTCCCCAGAATTTTCCTGTGGAAGTTTCCCCGCCCGGCACAAGGCGCACATTGATTCTTCCGGACTCAATATCGGAAGGTTCCACTGTGATCCTGAAGGGTCCTCTCTCAGCCTCTCCATACTTAAAAGTGACTGTGGATTTCAGTCTGCCTGCCACATAAATATTCAGTGTTCTGACAGGAAGTTCAGGATAGGATACATTTTCATACACTGTCAGATCGAGATACAGATACCTGTTGATCTTTTCCTTTCTTGATTCCAGGTAAAAAGAAAGACCGTCCGAGGGAATCATTCTGCAGATCCCGTCCCTGATTCCCCCTGCACTGCTGTCCGGATACAGTTTCAGGTTCTGATGAAGCGCCCATCTGTTCAATTCATTGTAGCCGGCAAACTCCTCTTCTTTCAGATTCCTGCCCTTTTCATCAATATGGCTGAAGTTGATCGAAAGCTTTTCAGAATAGACAGAAATTGTAAAAAGAAAAAACAGGAAAAGTTTCATACACTTCTAAAGAAATTCTGCTGGAATATTTAGCAAGTGGAAAAATAATCAGACCAGCCGTGAATATTTACGAAATCGACAGGATGGATGAACTGAAACGACTGTTCAGCAGTTCTGCAGTCACGTTGGGAAATTATGACGGCATTCACAGAGGCCACTCAGTTCTGATTCGGCATCTGAAAGAAGCTGCATCCTTAAAATCCCTTCCTTCAGTTCTGATCACATACTCTCCGAATCCTGCAGCAGTGCTCGGTAAAAATCCGAATCACAGGGCAATTTATTCAGAGAGAAAGAAAGAAGAGATTCTGCAGGAATTTGGAATTGAAAATCTCATTCGGATCAGATTTACGAGGGAGTTTTCTGAGATACATGCACCTGATTTTGTAAGAATGATTCTGAAGGAAACAGTACATGCATCTCATATTGTCATCGGGTTCAACCATTTCTTCGGAAAAAATCGGGAAGGAGACTATCAGTTTCTGAAAAAGATTTCTGAACAGTCAGGATTTGTCACTGAAGAAATTCCTCCTGTATTTTACAATGAAGAGCAGATATCAAGCTCAAAGATCAGGCAGTGCATCTCGGAAGGAAACATAAAGAAGGCAAACTGTTTTCTGGGAAGAGACTTCAGCATTTCAGGAAGGGTCGTATCCGGTGATCAGAAAGGAAGAGAAATCGGATTTCCCACTGCAAATCTTTCACTGCCCGAAGGCATCATCGTTCCAGGCAATGGGGTGTATTCAGGTTATGTAAAGATTCAAAACAGTATACTCCCGGCAATGACGAATATCGGAACCAGACCGACACTGAACGGAACGGAACTGAGAATTGAGTCGCATATCATCGGTTTCCAAGGAGACCTGTATGGGACTGATCTGGAAGTCTATCTTGCTGAAAAAATTCGTGAAGAAAAAAAATTCCCGTCCTTCAATGATCTGAAACTTCAGCTGGAAGAAGACAGAAAAAAAACAGAGTATCTGATTTCAAACCGTTCAGAATTCAAGACCGGCACTTAACAGAAGAATTCTCTCAAAGCTTCTGGCTGGGCTTTCAGGATATGTATATCCGTTCAGAAGAATGCTTGAATTGATTTCCTGTGAATCAGAAACAGTTCTGTTTCTCCTGGAACTTTTCTGCAGCTGCTTCAGCAGAATTCCCGCTTCTCCACTGATAAAAAAACCTGACTGAAAAACGAATCTGTAACCGAAAGAAAAGCCTTCAGCAGAATAGGATTCCTTTACTTCAGAACTGCTGACCGTCAGCCTTGTTCTGTCAGCCGAAACCATCAGTTCTGCCGATCCCGATATTTTTCTTTCGGACTGAAGCAGGCCTGCATAGAGACTTGCATAGAGGCCTGAACCGAAAGGATAAATACGGACAAAAGGAAGAAAACAGTGATAGTCTTCCTGCCTGTTCCTGAGATTATAATCGAGATATCCGGAACCGATTCTGAAATCTGCATCAAATCTGTTTACTGTTCCAAAATGTCCCAGAGCAGCACCTATGCTGTATTCAGTGCTGATCTTTTTTTCCAGACTGAGAAGAAACATATTCTGCCAGAAGGATGCAGATACAGAAGTTTTCAGGTCTTCTGAACGCAGTGAAACAGACTGCATAGTGAGAATAATGAAAACAGCAATATA
>DAORDI010000045.1:0-27412 GCA_035345895.1 Leptospiraceae bacterium | reverse complement strand
TTTACCACCTTATTTTTTCAATTTTACTGTCCAAAAAATGGGGGAAACTATAGTAATAACTGACATATTTAGTGATCCTTTAGGGTATTCTGGCATTATTGTCGGAGTTAATTTTTGTGAAATAAAAAGAGTTATGAATTTTTCTGGAAATTTTCAGATTAGTTGTCGGTATGACTGTCTCGTTGCTCAAAAGTTTTCACCTCGTTGCAAGGTCAGTCAGATTTATCCCTATTCCCTTGTGGGGTTGTGTAAAAGCACTATTTTTCGCACAGAGCACACGGAGACCATAGAGAAAAGATCATTGGCGGAGCGAAATCAGATCTCTGTGAACTTTAGCCGAAGGCGTGACCTCTGTGTGAACCGTCTTTTTATGCTTTTACGCAGTCCCTAATGCCTTTGTCCATTTCAGCTTCCCCGCCGGAACAGGTCTTTACTGAACTACAAATTCCTCATATTTCTGATAATCCTGTTCCTTACATTCTAAATCCAGAAGAGTGCCGTTACTCTCATAACTGACCGATTTTATGTGAGCATTCTCATTCAAATAAGAAACGATTCTCCCCTGATCATAGGGAATCAGCATTCTGCATTCCCTGTATCTGCTGAAAGCTTTCCGGATGATGAGCTGAATCAGTTCAGTGATTCCGATTTTTTCTTTTGCGGAAATGAAGACACTGTCTCCATCCACAGAGGGAATCTTCATTGAAGTGAGGTCAGCCTTGTTGAATACATAGATGGTTGGAATAGTTTTGGCTCCGATCTGGCAGAGTGTTTCATTGGTCACCTCCATCTGCTGTCTGAAGTTCGGATGTGAAGAATCAATGATATGCAGAAGCAGATCCGCATCTCTGACCTCATCCAGAGTGGAACGGAATGCCTTCACTAAATCATGAGGAAGCTTATTGACAAATCCTACTGTATCCGAAAGAAGAATCGTTCTGTTCTCCGGAAGTGAAATTCTTCTTACTGAAGTTTCCAGGGTGGCAAACAGCATATCCTTTTCGAAAACTTTCTTTGATTCAGATTTTTGAGAGAATTCCACCATTGCATTCATCAAAGTTGACTTTCCTGCATTAGTATATCCTACCAGAGCAACAGATGGAAAATCAGTCTTGCTTCTCATTTTTTTCTGTGTCTTCCGTTCATTCTCGAGGAGTTTCAGTTCCTTGTTCAGCTCGGATATTTTTTCCTCAATTTTCCTTCGGTCAAGTTCCAGTTTCTTTTCACCGGATCCTCTGTTTCTAGTGCCTACACCTCCGCTCTGCCTTCCAAGTGATTCATTGGAGCCAATGAGTTTCGGGAGAAGATACTTCAGACGGGCTGATTCCACCTGCAGCTTTGCTTCTCTTGTTTTTGCTCTTTTGGCAAAGATTTCCAGAATCAGAGATGTCCTGTCCAGAATTTCCAGATCCAGTTCTTTCTCCAAATTCTTGACTTGAGAAGGGGATAATTCATTGTTAAAAATAATGATATTCGCTTCCGTCTCTTCTGTCAGCAGTCTGATTTCTTCGATTTTTCCATAACCTATATAATAAGCGGAATTTGCTGTTTTTAAATTCTGCTCTGCTCTGCCGACAACGGTAAATTCGCAGGCAATTGCCAGGTTATGAAGTTCATCCATGGACTCATGAAAGTCCGGCTGGCCGTTCAGGTTTACGCCTATGATTAGGGCTTTTTGTTTTTGCAGCATACTCAATGTCTCCTTAAATCTGCTATTTTGAATTCAGCAGGTCAGCACGGAGTCATAATTTCACTCGGTCCTATAAGTAAATGCAGGAAGGCTAGATTATGAACCGTGCCCTATTTCTTTGGTCTGATGAAAAAGATGTTATGCCGGAAAAACATTTTGCCCTCCTGTGGAGTATTTCTATATATTCATACTATATTTCATCAACCGACTGTCAAGCGTTTTTCGAAAATGGAGTTCCGGGGTGGAGTGTCACAGATGCAATACTTTGTATTGCCGAAGAGCACAGATTTCCCCGTGCTCCCCGTGGTTGATTTTTTTTCAGATCAGGACTTGATCGGTTTCAGCAGAAAGGAAAAAATCTGCTTGGAGATTTTTTTCTCCACATCAGCCTCAGTTTCATTTGCTCTCGAGCGTGCTCTTTTGACTGCCTCGATCAGTACATCAATCTGTTCAATCAGTGCAGTCTTCTGTCCCTGAGAAAGCATTCCAGTCCAGTCATAGGACTTGATCTCTCCAACAGGTTCATCCACTTCCATAATGTCCACCTGTGCAGGATGTTCCTTGGTCGGTTCCACCATCACCTTGTATTTTCTTGTCTTCTGCTTTCTGATTGTAGTGACCGGTTCTGCACGGAGTACATGTTTTTTGTCTGCTCCAGGATCAATGCTCCAGACTCTCACAGGATCAAAAGTAGGGATCTCCTTGTACACTGCACGGATTTCTCTCAGTCTTTTTTCGAGCTGGAGAAGGAATGTAGCAGGGACATCTTTTGCTATAATCTCATCATTTACAATAATGTCCGCCTTCGCCTTTGTGTTTGCTTCATCAATCTGAAATCCCAGATCAATCGCCTTTCCTATATCTCCGAACGCAGTTTCAATTTCTTCCGGAACAGTAGTGACAAGCTGAGTCTGTGCTTCCACTCTCTCTCCGCTGGATTCACCCTTTTCTTCATCCACTGCGAAGGGTCTGAAGGTACGTCTCATTCCTGTAAAATGACTCTGTTTTGATCTGAACATTTCGATCAGCTGGTTTCTTGCCTTTTCTGAATTGCCCTTCAGATCCTGTTCAACGGATAAAATTTCGTGAAGTAATGATTTTTTTTTCTCAGCCATGGGGGAAAGGATCCATATTGTATGGATCAGAGCAAGTCTTTTTTTGACAGATTCATCTATCGCCGTTTCAATCAGATCCGAACCGCCTGAACAAATCAAATGCATACAACTGTGCAGAGTCATCTAATTGCTTGTCTGTGCGTTTTGATTCGCTGTCCGGAACAGCTGCAGGAGACAACGTGGCTTACTGGTATCCTCTCGACGGCTGGAGTGAAAATATCTCATTATCATTCTTTAGAATACAGCTCTTCCATAATGCTGTGAAATATTTCCAGTATCTCTGGCAGGGTTTTCGGAGAGATATTCAAGTGAGAATCAGGATTTTCAAAAGGGTGAATATGCCAGTCTCTCAAAACATCATAATCCAATCCCCAGATTCTTTTTTCATCTTTCAACAGACAGAATGAAAGTGTATTGCTTTTTTGATTCATTCTTGTTTCTAAAAAGTATTCTCGCTTCAGCTTTGCTCTGATTTTCAATCGGGTTGGATCATTCTGCATCTCTTCTATAAGTAAAACATAATTTTTTTTGGAAAAAAAATCCAGAATCAAGTGTGAGAAATCGGAATTGTTCATACCGAAATTGATTGAAAATGCTCAATCAAAGTGACTGTATCCTCCCAGTCCCAATAATCTTTTTCTACTTCATAGGAATACGGGTCCTTTCCTAAAGTATTCGTTTTAATTTTCTCTTGAAACTGAGAAAAGCTGAATCCCCACTTATCTTCATATTCGCCAAGTGTTTTCTGGAGACTGAACAGCTTCAACTGAATGTATTCGGTCAGTACATTCTGCAGTGCAGATTCGATATCTCCGGCTTTTGTAGTCTTCATTAGAAGATTGCTGAATTTAGGCGTCAAGGCTATCATAGTATTTCATTTTGAGCTGGAATATCAGACAATCAAGCAATTTTTTTGATCGGTTCTTATTTGCGCCGTAAAGAATATGAGGGAGTCCGGAAACTGTCTGTTCTTTAAAAAAATTTTCAAAGATGCAATCTTGAAAACAGGCCTGTTAAAATCTGCGTAGAATTTAAGGAAAACTCAATCAAAGGAAAATTATAACAGGGTTAATTATAATGATAAATGGGAAAGGAAAACTGTTTTCCCTCATCCCATGGCCCAGCGAGATACAGTCGAGGCTTGCAGCAGCTTCCGAGTTTGCGAGGGCTTCCTTTATCTCCTGGTAAACCCGAAATATTCTCCCGCACCTCCAGAGATGACAAAATCCGGTGAAGCAAATGTTCCAGTGATTCCAGCCGGCGAACCTCTTTGAATCATCAGTCTTCCTGCGTTAGTGTTGAATGCATTTTCTCCCATAATGGCCTCTGAACATCCGTCACTGTTCATATCCGTTGCAAGAACTGAGGAGCCGAATTCGAATCCTCCCCCTCCTGAAAACTTGTTTGTAAATGAAGAAAAAGAGTAACCGCTGAATCCGTTTGTGCTGTGAAAAATATATACTTCTCTGGTAGTGGTGTTTCCGCCGACAATCAGATCCTGAAGTCCGTCGCAGTTGAAATCTCCTGTATACACAGAAGTTCCAAACAGCTGATTGAAACCGGGGCCGTTCAGTGTAAAGTTCGGTGCGAACGTTATTCCTGAAAGCCTTGTCGAAGATCCGTTGAACACAAAAACTCTTCCGCCTGCACCCCCGAAATTGGACATTGCTCCTGCAACCAGATCCGAATAACTGTCATTGTTTGTATGGGCCATATGAAGAGAAATTCCCAGCTGATATGTAGAGCCTGTGTTCAGAATTGCATCCTGGCCTGCACCCAGTCCCGACGCGCTTCCATAATATATATAAACCCTTCCTTGGTTTGCGGAAAACCCCATCTCACCCACAGCCAGATCCGAATAGCCGTCACCGTCCAGATCACCTGCTGCGAGACCGGCTCCGAAGGTGGTATGTGCACCTGTCAAAATTCTGGATGCAGCGGATGCAGAAATTGTTCCAAAGCTTCCCGCAGTTCCGTAAAATATATAAACAAGTCCGTTGGCGGCCGCAGTAACTGCGATATCGTCAAAACCGTCCCCGTTGAAATCTCCTGAAGTCACCTGTCTTCCTAAATTATAATTGACAGTTTCATAATTAATGACTCCGCTTGCGGATGCATTCAGTCCCGATGCACTTCCGTTGTATATACTGATCTTTCCTTTGGATGCAGCGCCGTTCCCGTCTTCAGTGATGATCAGATCACCGAACCCGTCCCCGTTGAAATCACCGTACTCCATCAGATATCCGAAATAATTTGCCGCAGATCCTGTATATGTCTGATCTGCAGATGCGGAAGAAGTGATTGATGTATAATTCGGTCCTCCTTTGTAGACCGTGATTTTCGGAGTTCCGGAAGTCCCGCCGACTGCAATGTCCGGGTAACCGTCCCCGTTGAAATCCTTATTCCTGCCTAGAATGATATTGAATGTGACTGCAGGAGAAATATTTCCTGCAGAATCCTTTGCACGGATGGAGAGAGAATGTTTTGTATCCCTTTTTAATGATGATGTTCCTGTCGGAAGAGTGAATTTCCAGGAAGAGGTTCCTGTCGCAGTCTGATACGTTCCGCTGTCAATGGAGTATTCGACCGATGAGACAGAGGCATCTGCAGTCCCGAAAACGGTTCTGAACTCAAGGGTCATATTGTTTTTTATATTCAGAGGAACAGGCTGTGCGACAGCTGCTGCAGATGCAGACTGAAGAGATTCCGTATATGTGATTGCAGTGCTGTCATTGAACTGAAATGCTCCTGCTGCAGATGAGCTGACTGAAATATTTGTGCTTCCTGTTCCTACAGTTCCTCCTTCAGAGAGAAAACTTAAGATTGCCGGCTGAAGCACATTTGTAATCGGGTTCGTGCCGAGCGATGCTCCGCCCAGAGTGACTGCTGTTCCCGAACCTGTTTTTCCGTCCATCACCCCGTCAGAAAAATCGGATGCAAATGCGGAAATGACAGTATCCAGATCGGAAACAGCCACCTTGGAGCCCTTCTTGTTTTTATTTGCGAGATAGGAAAATCCGGCCAGCATACTGTAAAACTTTTTAGTTTCTTCTCGGGAAGTGTCGGAAAAGGAAAGATCATTCAGTTCCGGATAGTCTGAATCCACAAGAGCTTTGCTTAGTGATTTTCCTGAAAATGATTTAGACAGTCCGAATCTGATGACTGCCTCTCTTCCTGCCCGACGAATGATTTTGTCCATATCTGAGGACGTTCCGCTTTCTGCTCTGAGCGCCTTGACTCTTTCTGAAAGAATTCTCGAAAACGGTGAAAGATAAAGGTCGGATTTTTTTCCTGACTTGACTGCTGATGCTTCCGAGATAATATTCGTGATGCTGATTTTTTCAGTGGCCGATGAACTGAGTTCTGATCCTGATTTTTCATCATAAACTTTGGTGGATCCGTCTGATTTGGAAGACACAGTGATGCAGATCTGACTGCCCGTTTTGGGATAAGAAATGGAATATCTTCCAAGATCATCTGTTGTACCCGAGGCAAGGGGAGAACTGCTGCATGTCCCGTCTGAAAGAAGGGAGGAGACGGTCACGGAACCGTTTCTGATTTCCCCCTTGAGTGCTGTTCCTGAAACAGTCACTCTGGATGCCCGAAAAATGCTCAATGCGGAAAGTGCAGACTTGTCCGAACCGGAATTTGTGCATTGAATACAGAATACAGAAAAAACAGTCAAAACAGAAGCTGATTTCATCTATTCACCTCGCGGTAAGTATAACAGTTCTGTTCTGCGTTTTTGTCAACTTTAATTGAGTCTGAAGCACATTTTCCTGAAAAGAAAAAGATTGATTTTATAGGGCAGAAAAAGCGTACTCTAAAACTATGAATTATTTCTCTGAAACAGAAACTGAACCCGGTATGGAAATGCTCGAGCAGATCAAAAATGCTCCAATCCAGAAAAAATTCCTGGAAGAAAGAAAAATCTTTCTCTGGGGGGCTGTCATGGATGAATCCGCAAAGGACATCGTGGCAAAACTGATGTATCTGGAGATGACCGAACCGGGAAAACTGATTACTTTTTATATCAACAGTCCCGGCGGGGTGATCACTTCAGGAATGACAATCTACGATACTATGCAGATGATCAGCTCACCTGTAGCCACTGTCTGTATGGGGCTTGCCGCATCGATGGGATCTCTTCTCCTCTGTGCAGGGGAAAAGGGAAAACGTTATATCTATCCGAGCGGGAAAGTCATGATCCACCAGCCGAGCATAGGCGGTCAGATTGTTGCACCGGCGACTGATATCAGAATTCATGCCCAGGAAATAAGAAAGACAAAGGATAAACTGAATTTGATTCTTGCGGAAGCCTGCAATCAGCCCCTCGAGAAAATTGTTCAGGATACAGACCGCGACTATTATATGACTGCAGAGGAAGCAATTCAGTACGGAATTGTAGATCATCTGTCCAGTTCCATTCACGTCGGCTGATTTGTCAGAGAAGATTTCTTTTGAAGAAGCTGCAAGGATGTACCTCGACTTTTCCAAGAAGGAAAAGGAGGGGGAAATCTTTGCGATTCTTCTGGACTATCTTGATGCAGTCTACGACAAGGAAGAAGAACCGATCCTTCTGGAAGATCTGACTCTTTTTGAAATTGATGATTTTCTGAATTTTTTTCTGGAAGATAATTTTGAGGATGAGGCTCCCGAACTGATCAAAAGATCCAAGTCAGTCCTTCGAAGTTTCGAAAAGTTTGTCAAATCAAAAAAATTGCTCAGTGCCGAGGAATTAGAGGAATGGACAGAGGTCTTAAAGTAATCCAGTTCCCAAAGGCTGCCTATCTGCAGAACAGCCACAGCCAGACTGTATTCAGTTCTTTTTTTCCTCCTGAAAACAGGCTGACTACTGATTTTTTCAGTGAGGATATTTTTCTCGAAACGGAAGACGGAACAGGGGATGTTCTCTGTCTTCACCACAATCCTCCAGCCGCATTTTACAAAAGACTTCCAGTCCGTTTCAACGGATACTACCTTGTCCTGATTCACGGGATGGAAGGAACTGCGGACAGTCATTACATAGTGACAATGGGGGAGCTGGCACTCAGACACGGGTACGGTGTCATTCGGGTCAATCTTCGAGGGTGCGGACAGGGAGAAGGACTGTCTTCGAGGCTTTACAATTCCGGGACAAAGGACATCGACAGAGTCATAAGATATATATATTATAATATAAACAGAAATATTATATTGTGCGGTTATTCTCTGTCCGCAAATATGGTGCTGAAGTATATGGGAGAGGCAAGACGGGATGAGGTGCGTTTTTTCTCTGCAGTGTCTCCGCCCCTGGATCTGAAGATCGGATGTGATTATATTGATTCGGAAAAAGCTCGGTTTTACAGAGATTTTTTTCTCCGGTCCTACAGGGAGAAAATAAAGAAGGGACTCATCAAGGCTCCTAAAGCAATGCTGGACGCCGCATCGAAGGCTGAGACTCTTTTTGACTTTGACGATTTTCTTACTGCACCTCTTTATAATTACAAAGGGGCTCTGGACTATTACAAGGACTGCTCCTCTCTTCCTCATATCCCAAAGATCCGTCATCAGGGAATACTGATTCATGCAGACGACGATCCTCTGATTCCTGATGAACTTTTCAGAGGAGTCAAATGGAGAAGATATCCCAATCTCACAGTGATTCTTACAAAGGGAGGCGGGCATGTAGGCTTTCTCTGCAAAAAGACGAAAGAGATTCCAGACGGAAGATGGCTGAATCACACACTTCTGCATTATTTTGCGGAAAAAACCGGCGTATACGAATATTGATCTGTCTCAAAAAAAGAGAAATCCTGCTTGACTGTTTTTTGGAAATGGTGTAGGTAGAGTATATGCTGGAGAAAGGATCTGTATCAAATCCCTCGGGAAACCTGATTTTATATTGCAAAGTCATTGGAGAAAATCCATTTCAGGCTGGGTGCAATGTGATTGCTTCCAATGTGGTTGTCAGTTTTATGAAAATAAATGAAAATCTGCCGGTTGTGACCTTTCCGCCTGTGTCCTTTCCGGAACTCACGGATCTTCAAAAGGCAATCTCTGCAAATTCTGAAATGTACGATATTGCAAGACTGCCTGATTTTATTCTTCCTGACAATAAGGATCATGTAAATAAATATATGCAGGATCGAATGGAGCAGTACAACAGTTTTGTTTTCAGATATGTTGAACTCTGCAAGAACAAGGAAAAGTCCAAATCTGTTCCAGTCCTCGGCGACAGTGCTGATGATTTTTTAAGTCAGCTGGCGGAAACATCCAGGGAATTCAGAAGCTCCAACGGACTTGCAAAAGAAATAGCGAAAACAAGGATAGAAAGAATATCCCAGGAAATGGCAGGACGTTTTCCTCAGTTTGATGTTCACAATTTCAAACATGCCATTTTTGCGTACCCCGGTCCCAAGGGTGAGGAACTTGCCAGGCTTTACCTGAAAAAGTTTCATGCGATTCAGGAAGAAGCGTATGAAGTGGCATCTGAGATTAAAGTAGTCATCAATGATCTCGAAACAAGGCTGATATAAATTGAGTTTCAATGAACAACTTCTGGCTTCTAGAATGGGCGGACTGGATTCTTCTCCTATCCGCAAGGCTTTTGAACTCGCTGCATCACTGAAAGATCCGATCAATTTTTCCATTGGACAGCCTCATTTTCCCTGCCCTCCGAACATCATTGAGGCACTGACGAAGGCTGCAAAAGACGGTAAAACTGCATATACACTGACTGGCGGAATCCCTGAACTTAAGACAGCACTCTCCGAAAAATATGCCGCAGTCAATTCGATCAATTATGCATCTCCCGAAAGAATCCTTGTGACTGCAGGAATCAGTTCGGCTCTTCTTCTGCTTTTTAATGCACTGATCAATCCTGGGGACGAATGCCTCGTTGTATCCCCGTATTTTCTGATGTACCCCGCGATGCTGAAATTCAACGGTGCCAAAATCACTACAGTCAGGGAAGATTTTTCAAAGGGAGAACTCGATCAGTTCAAGAACCGGAAGTTCAAGATGATCATTTTTTCCAACCCTTCCAACCCTTCAGGTTATATTTTTACCAGAGAGCAGCTCGAAGATCTGGCGGCTCTTGCAGAAACTACAGGAGCAGTTCTGGTTTCAGATGAAATATACGAACTCTTTGACTATGACCATAAGTTCCTTTCAGTAGGCAGTTTTTATTATAAGGCAGTCACATTATCAGGATTTTCAAAAACCTACAGTATGACTGGACTCAGACTGGCAAGCATTGTTGCTCCTGCTGAGCTGATCCGCGCGCTCACAACCCTTCAGCAGTACACTGTAGTCTGTGCTCCTTCCGTCACTCAATGGGCAGGAATCGAGGCACTGAAGACCGATATGAGTTCCTACATCAATGAGTACAGACAGAACAGAGATCTGGTCTATGAAATGCTTCATGATAAATATGAGATAAAGAAGAGCCGGGGTGCATTTTATTATTTCATCAAAATCCGTTCGAATGATGAGGATTTTGTCGTAAGAGCAGTCAAGGAAAAAGGACTGATTGTAGTGCCCGGATACATATTCAATGAATCTCATGACTATATCAGGATCAGTTTTGCCTCCTCAAAGGAAAACCTGAAAAGAGGACTTCAGGCGCTTCGAGAACTGGCCTGACGTAAAATCCGGAATGGATTCGGTCTGGGTGCTTCTGTATTTTTCTGTATTTTTTGCAGGAGCATCCCTTGCGAGTTTCTATCATACAGCTGCAGAGAGAGTTCTTCTTCTATTCTACGGAAAGGAAAGAAAACAGGGAAGCAGGACTGACAGGCTGAAGAGACTTTTTACCGTACCCAGTCACTGTTTTTACTGCGGAAGCAGAATTCCCTTTCTGAATCTGATTCCTTTTGCAGGATTTCTTTTTTCAAGAGGCAGATGCGTCTCGTGTGGTGCAGAGATTCCAAAGTATTTTTTTTTCCTGGAAGCAGGGTTCGGCATTCTGGGGATTCTATCATTATATTTTACTGAGAATATATACTTTACTCTTCTGTTTCTTTTTCTTTCAGGACATATCCTTGTTTTCAGTCTGACTGATCTAAAAAAGAGAATTCTCGACTTTGAGCATCTTCCGTTCGTCCTTATATTCGGACTTCTGGGGAATTATTATTGGGAACTGAGAACTCCTGATCTGACCGAACTTTATGTATTTCTGGGTTTTCTTGGTGCTTATTTTCTGATTTATTTTATCTATCCGAAGGGAATGGGACTGGGGGATGTTTTTTTTGCTCCCTGTCTTGCAGTCATTGCAGGTCATCCCTGGTGGATGTTTTTTCTGAATTCCTCCTATGCACTGGCACTGGCATACGCATTTGTGATGAGAAAAGAGAAATCACTCAAAAAAAACGGTCTTCCGATGGGCTTTTTTTTCGGACTGGGACTCTTGCTGACTTATATCGCTAAGCTGTTTTCAAGACTGTTTTTGGAATGATCGAACTCAGACATCAATCCCTCAGGAGACTTTTCGAAACGTCCCCCATTTTTAATACCTTTTTAGCGATACGGGATCATTAAATTGCATTCCTGAGTGCATTTCTGGAGATGACTGATTTTCTTTCCTATGCTCCCGTCTTCCTTGCAGTGGATTTCTTCTCCGCATTTTCGGGAACCAACTCTTTCGATGGCCGCATAACAGGGATTGTCAATCCGTTTCAGAATTTCTGACTGACGGGCTTTCAATTCATCTGGCATTTCACGGTTAGAATTTTATTTGCCCAGCAATGTAAATCAGCGAAGAAAAAAATGAGAAGTTGACAATTTCTTTACAGGTATAAGCATGATTGATATGAATACACTTGAGACTTATGAGAAGTTGAAAGAGATGCAGTTTACAGAGGAACAGTCCAAGGGACTGGCCAGACTGTTCGGCAAATATTCAGAGCTGGAGCCTGCCAGCAAAAGAGACCTGAGCGAGACTGAACTCCGTCTTCAGAAAAAGATTGAAGGGATTCGTAAGGAAACTGAAGATATTCGGCTGGAGATTCAGGATGTCCGTCTGGAAATCAAAAACGTGGAAATGAAGCTTTATAAGGAGATCGAGGGAACTCGACTGGAAATACAGGATGTCCGATTGGAGATCAAGAATGCGGAAATAAAACTGTCAAAAGACATTCGGGAATTGGATGTAAAACTGAGCGTGCAGATGGAGAGTATCCGTTCTGACCTGATTCGCTGGTTTGTAGGCGCATCCATTGCATTGGGTGGACTTTTGGGGGCCTTGATCAAGTTTGGGAAATAGGAGACTTTCACGATCCAGGGGTTGGATGACTTGTCGGTTTTCCTAGTCCCTTCTATTAATGTAAATTTTCTTCTTTTTTTTCATCAGAGAAATGATTGTTAGAAGGGCTGCAGTAAAAAAACTTGCATTATGCCTCAAAGAAAAGACATTTCTTCCGTCCTTATCATAGGCTCGGGGCCCATCGTCATCGGGCAAGCCTGCGAATTTGACTATTCCGGAACACAAGCCACAAAAGCTCTGAAAGAAAAAGGCCTGAGGGTCATCCTTGTAAACTCCAATCCGGCCACGATCATGACAGATCCTATGCTCGCCGATGCCACTTATATCGAGCCTCTGACTGTATCCGTTTTAACCAAAATCATAGAGAAAGAAAAACCGGATGCAGTACTTCCTACAGTGGGAGGGCAGACTGCCTTAAATCTGGCGATGGCCTTGGTAAAGGAAGGAGTACTGGAAAGATACGGGGTCCGACTGATCGGTGCTCAGGCAGATGCCATCCGAAAAGCCGAAGACAGAGAGCTCTTTAAGAAGGCTATGGAAAACATAGGAATGAAAGTTCCCAAGTCCGGTATGGCTTTCAATCTGGAAGAGGCGCATAAAATACGTGAACAGATAGGACTGCCTCTCATTATCCGTCCAGCATTTACACTTGCAGGAACAGGAGGAGGGCACTGCTCCAAAATTGAAGACTTTGAAGAGGCGGCTAAAAAAGGTCTATCTGCCTCGCCGATCAGTCAGATTCTGATAGAAGAATCCGTGATCGGATGGAAAGAATATGAACTCGAAGTGATGAGAGATGCAAATGACAACGTAGTCATTATCTGTTCCATCGAAAACGTGGATCCAATGGGAGTGCATACAGGAGATTCCATCACTGTGGCTCCTCAGCAGACACTGACTGACAAAGAATACCAGTTTATGAGAGACTGTGCTCTGAAGATCATCCGCGAGATCGGTGTGGAAACAGGCGGTTCCAATATTCAGTTTGCAGTGAATCCTGCAAACGGAGATATGATTGTAATTGAGATGAATCCGAGAGTGTCAAGATCCTCTGCACTCGCTTCCAAAGCAACCGGATACCCAATCGCAAAAATAGCAGCCCTTCTTGCCATCGGCTTCACTCTGGATGAAATCAAGAACGACATCACCAGGGTGACTCCTGCAAGTTTTGAACCGTCCATTGATTATGTAGTGACCAAGATTCCGCGTTTTGCATTTGAGAAATTTCCAGGCTCCGATTCCAGGCTTGGGGTGCAGATGAAATCCGTGGGAGAAGCAATGGCCATCGGAAGGACTTTCAAGGAAAGTTTTCAGAAGGCTCTCCGTTCACTGGAAAATGACAGATACGGATTCGGTTCAGACGGACATCTTCATGAACTTTTTGAGATATCCCGTATCCCGCAGAATGAAAAGAAATCCTACCTGGAGAATAAGGTAACCGTTCCGTCCGACAGAAGGATCTTTTATGTGAAGCTTGGATTTGAATATGGATTCAGTACAGAAAAAATCTTTGAACTCTCAGGAATAGACCCCTGGTTTTTAAGGCAGCTTTATGATCTGCATCTGATGGAGGATCAGTTCATCAAAGATCCTGAGAGTATGATTCTGAAAATGAAAAAAGGCGGATTTTCCAACAGACAGCTGGCCTATCTTCTTCTGAGAAAGGAAATTACGGAGCTTGTTGCGGCAGACCTTCCTCTCAGCAAAGTAAAGGCTGTTGCAAATCAGAAAATCAGAGAGAAGGAAACCGAACTCGAAAATACACTTACAAAGGCTGATATTAAGCCGGTTTATAAAAGAATTGATACCTGTGCGGGAGAGTTTGAAGCATTCACTCCTTATATGTATTCCAGCTTTGACGATGAAGATGAGTCCCTTGTCACTGAAAAAGAGTCTGTGATGATTCTTGGAGGAGGTCCGAACAGGATTGGGCAGGGGATTGAATTTGACTACTGCTGCTGTCATTCCTCATTCGCACTTCAGGAGGCAGGAGTGGAATCCATTATGGTCAACTCAAATCCGGAAACTGTCTCCACTGATTATGATACATCTGACCGTCTTTATTTTGAGCCTCTTCATCTCGAAGATGTGATGAACATCTATCAGAATGAAAAACCCAAGGGAGTGATCATCCAGTTCGGAGGACAGACTCCTCTGAAGCTCGCGAAAGAACTGGAAAAAAGAGGGGTTCCTATTTTAGGAACGAGCCCAGACTCCATCGACCGTGCAGAGGACAGAAAACGTTTTGCAGAGGTTCTGCATAAGCTGAATCTCAGACAGCCCCCGAACGGAATTGCAGCTTCCAAGGAAGAGGCAGTGGAGATTGCAAGAAAAATTCATTATCCTATATTGGCCAGACCGAGTTATGTTCTGGGAGGCCGAGCAATGGCAATCCTGAACGATGAGGTTTCCCTTCTGAAGTACATGGAACAGGCAGAGGAGATTTCCGAGGACAGACCGATTCTTGTGGATTCATTTCTGGACGGTGCAATTGAAGTGGATGTGGATGCACTCTGTGACGGAAAAAGGGTTTTTATTGCAGGGATTATGGAGCATATTGAAGAGGCAGGGATTCACTCTGGAGATTCTGCCTGCATTCTTCCTCCTCAAAGCATATCTCAGAAAATGCTCGGAGAGATCCGTGATGCCACAAGAAAACTGGCACTCGAACTTTCAGTCAAGGGTCTGATCAATATTCAGTTTGCCATCAAGGATGAGGAGCTTTTCATTCTGGAAGTGAACCCAAGGGCATCTAGGACAGTTCCTTTCGTAGCAAAAGCTATAGGTCTGCCTATAGTAAAATATGCTACATTTATTATGCTTGGGCGCACTCTGGATGAGCTGAAACTGGGTGACGAGTTCAGTGTAAAACTTGTCAACATCAAGGAAGCAGTTCTTCCGTTTAATAAATTTCCAGGAGTGGATACAATTCTCGGACCTGAGATGCGTTCTACTGGAGAGGTGATGGGGATTGCAGAAACACCCGGCGAGGCATTTTACAAATCTCAGATTATGGCAGGAGAAGAACCTCCCAAAGGCGGAACAATTTTTGTCAGCATCAACGACAGAACAAAACCTGAGCTTCTTCCGTTCATCAGATCTCTTTCCAATCTGGGATATAATTTAATTGCAACAGCGGGAACTCACAAGGTGCTTTCAGAAAACGGTGTGCTTTCCTCACTGATCCACAAGATTTATGAGGGAGCATATCCTAACGTTGTGGATTATATCAAGGAAAAGAAAATCAACCTGATCATCAATACTCCTCTTTCAAGAGTGACAAGGGATGATGCCTACCATATTCGTCAGGCAGCAATCAAATTCAAGGTGCCCTGCATTACAACTGCAGAGGCGGCAAAGGCGCTGGTCAACGGACTTTTGGAAATGCAGAACAAGGGTCTGAGCATTCGTTCACTGCAGGAAATTCACAGGAAGGCATAAAATGGCTGAAGAAAATAAAACTGAAGAAAAATCGAAACTGAATCTTTCACCCAGGTGGAAGATTTTCCTGGCCTTTGTCTGGCTTGTTCTGGCACTTGCATACGATGTATCTCCGATTGATCTTATTCCGGATGTAATCCCTGTCTTTGGATGGACGGATGATGTACTTGTGACTCTTGTGGCAGCATTCAACCTGTTCCGTCAGTTCCGAAAACCGAAAGAATCATAAAATGACAGATGAACTTCGGTTCATTTTTATTAGTTGACTCTTTCGAAAAAATAATGAAACTGCTCTTTTAGTATTCAAATCAAAAGTCCGGGCAGTTTCCTGCTGACTGATTTGGATATTAAGCTTCTGCAGAAGACAGCTTAAAGAGGTTCATTGCTGCTTTAGGCTGATCCTCTCATCACAAATTTGGAGATAAAAATGGCAGTTCCAAAGATCAATGTAGAAAAACCCTCAGACGGAGGAAATGCGGCTGCAAAACTCGTCGGTGCGGCTCCTTCCACTTTAAAGCTTGCTTCCAAAGTGATTCCCCTTCTGTACAATACCTGTCTGAAATACGGAGTGACTGATCTAGGTCAGATTGCCTATGTCATTGCCACTGCAGAACATGAGTCCAAGATGGGCGAATGGATGAAAGAAGGCATCTTTGAAAAAGATGAAGCGAAGAGAAATGCCAATTTCGAAAAACGCTATCAGGGGCGTGCTGACTTAGGAAATACAAATCCTGGTGACGGGATCAAATTTCATGGAAGAGGATTCTGTCAGATCACAGGCAGGGTCAATTATACCAGGTGGACAAAAATATTTCAGAACAAGCTTGGCCGTGCAGATATTGATCTTGTCGAGAATCCTGACCAGGCAGCGGATACAGGGATTGCAGCGATCATCCTTGTTACAGGAATGAGAGATGCAGGTTTTACCAAACATAAACTTTCAGATCATATCAACGGTTCCAACAGGGATTTTAAAAACGCCAGACGAATCATCAATGCACCTGACAATCCAGGAAAACCGGACGATGCAGAAAAAAAAGCAGCAACAGCAAAAATCGCACAGGCAGCAGAGAAATACTATCGGGCAATGATTTCGTAGCTAAGTGCAATTGCATACGATATGAAGTAAGTAAAAATCGGGATCTTAAGGGACGAAGTCCCTTAAAACCGCCGGTAGGCCCCAGCCAAATGAATAACTGCGAAGCCTTTAGGCTGAGCAGTTAAGTTTAAGTTGGATATGATTAACATAAAAAAAAATACACACTATGGCAGTGTTCATTTGAAGGTTCTGGGGAGGAATGAACTCCCTGATATGGATTATAAATCGGATACTGTATGGAAAGATTCTGTCAGAGAGGCATCTAAAATTCTCGGCCTTCCTGAAGAAAATATTTTTCTTGTAAGGCAGACTCACAGCACAGAAGGATATGAGGCTCCTTTTGAAACTTCTGAAGGGTTTCCGGAAGGGGACTGGATTTTTACGAGGAAGGAAAAAACAGCTGTTCTGATCAGGACAGCCGACTGTATGCCTGTGTTTTTTTATTCCAGAACAAAACCTCTTGTCGGGATCATTCATGCAGGATGGAAGGGAACTGCTGCTGGAATTGTTCCAAAGGTTCTGGATTTTCTCGGAGAGCATCTTTCTTCTGCAGAATTTTTTTTAGGGCCCTGCATACGTCGAGACAGATATGAGGTGCAGACTGATGTATCGAGTCTGTTCGAAAATTACCCGGAGGCTGTATCAGTGAAAGATGCCAAAATACAGCTGGGTCTCGAGTATGTGCTGAAAAAACAGCTCGAAGGCAGACAGTTTGAGGACTCAAAAATCTGCACTTTTGATGATCCGGACTACTTCAGTCATAGAGGAAAAGATTCCGGCAGAAATTGGAATATTATTTACTCAGAGTTCTACTGATGCGACTTCACAATCCAAACCAGGAAACAGAATACTGAGAGAAATCTGAGTATTTATTTTGAATTTATAAGATAATGAGATAATATCCCGTCAAAAACTACCTTGTCCTGCCCTGTCTTTGCCTTGCATTCCAGAGTGATTTTGGATCTGGAATGAATGATGTATGGATTTGCGAAGAAAAGTTTTACGAAAAAACTTAAGACGGAAGAGATGTTTGCCAGAACATTGATTCTGCCGATCAGTCCGCCCATTTCAATGACTGCGGTGCAGGGTTTCTGAGGGTCATCTGAAAGATTCAGTTTTTCTTTGGATGGTACGGTGTAGCCGGAGAAAGGATCTTTTTTGGATTCGAGAGTTTCTGCCGAAACAATTCTTGCCGAGGATATGACCTCTCCTTTTCCATTCTGAATGTAGACTGTCCGGAAATCTTCACCGCCGCCTTTTTTTGCGTGGAACCCGCCTGAGAAAAGCTTCCATCCATCCTTCCCCGCTGACCGAAGTATTTCCCATCTCGAACTGTACTTGTACACTTCATAATTCGTAAGAAGATGTTCCATTCCTCCGGTGCCTTTCAGAGGAATCACTTCTCCTTTGAAGTCGAGATATCCTTCTGCGGGAGAGTAGGAGAACGGAATGTCTGCACGGACAAATCTTCCCTTTTCTGCAAGGGAATATTTTCCACCTGATATTACCGGTCCGATCCAGATCGGTCTGTATTTCAGGTACAGTTTCACCTCATCTGTATTTATTTTTATCTCAAATCCGTCTGAGGTTCTTTCAAAAAGACTGCTATAGTTTTTTACTGAGTAGTCTGTTTTTGATGCAGTCAGATCTTTCTGTCCGTATTCTTTTGTAATGAAAAAAGATCCTGTTTTTGCTGATTCTATGGAAAGTGCAATTCCATGATTTAGGTCATTCGGACCGAGATTGCTGACCAAGGAGGTAGCAAATATTGTAAAACCGGAACCAGTGAAAAAATAGTTCCATCCTTGAAAATAGCCTTCTTCGGAATGAGGCTGAAAAACATAGTCCCTGAGTTCTGTTTTTTTCATGGAGACTGCGGAGTCTGAAAAAAGCGGGAGAATTAAAAAGGCGAGTAAAAATATTTTTTTCATACAAAATTCAGTTTATGAAATTCAAGCCGTATGGCAAGTGTTATTTACTATGGGAAAGAGCCTCAGTCTGGAAGAAATTACTAGAATCGTGGCGGGGATTAACACGTCCCGTGATCTGGATTCTCTTCTGGGACAGATTATGGAGATTACCAAGTCTACCTTGAATACTCAGGGATGCAGTATTCTCCTTTACAATAAGGAAGAAGACTGTCTGATATTTCAGGTTTCGAGGGGAGAAAAAAGCGATTCTTTAGTTTCTCTTAAGGTTCCACGCGGCAAGGGAATTGCAGGCTATGTTGCCGACACTTTGGAACCGGTAATTGTGAACGATGCCCAGAATGACAAAAGACTCTACAAGGCAATTGATGCCCAAGTCGGGTTTACCACCCGAAATCTCATCTGTGTCCCTATGTGTGCAAAGGGAGAGTTCATCGGCGTGCTTGAAGCGGTCAATTCCATAGGCCGTGAGAATTTTGACGGTTCTGATGTATATGTACTGATGAATCTTTCTGAGATGGCTGCGATTGCCATCAACAACAGGTATCTGATTGATGAACTGAACAGGAGACTGGAAGAAATCAACGGGCTTCTTCAGGCAAGTGAATCGCTCTCTCAGGTGAAGAGCAGGGACGAATTTCTGAAGGTGGCAGGAGATCTGGTTGCGGACGTCATTGCAGTGGAAAAGGTTTCCCTGATTTTCATCAATCCTAAGACAAGGCATTGGAAGATTCTGTATTCCAGAGGACTTGACATTGAAGACAATGATGTTGAGGAAAAAAGTGAAAGACTGATCCTGGAAGAAATTATCCAGACAAGAAAACCGGTATTCATTGAAAACATAAATGAAGAAGAAAAGGATTTTCACAGGTCATTCAAATACAGAACAAAATCTTTCATTGCAATCCCTGTGGAACTCGGACAGGGCTCATATGGAGTTCTCTCCATAACAGACAAGAAAAACGGGAAAATGCTTCAGAAGACTGATTTGAAACTTCTTCAGATCATAGCAAGTTATATGACAAAGGCATTTGCCGCAATGAAGGCGCGTGAAGAGAAGGAAAAACTTCAGCAGCTGAAGCATGATCTGAGTATTGCAAGCAAGATCCAGACATATTCCCTTCCCAAGCTTCCAGAAAGGATAGGCGATCTGGAGATTGGTTCCGCTTATTTTGCCTCCAAGGAAATCGGGGGAGATTTTTATGATTTCATATATCATAAGGAAGGACTGTTCACTGTTCTGATTGCAGATGTTGCCGGGAAGGGGATTCCTGCTGCTTTAATTATGGAATATTCCAAGACTCTTCTTTCCAGCGAGATGCAGAGAGCTGTTTCCCCGTCTGTCGCTCTTCTGAAAACACACAGGCAGCTTCTGGAAAAACCGGAAAAAATTCCTCATGTGGAAGTCATGGCTGTGAGAATAGACAGTATAAACAGAAGGCTCAGCATCGGCAGTGCAGGCCATAACAGGCAGATTTTCTACAATTCATTCACTGATTCAATTGAGCTTCTTCGCGCAAAGGGGATTCCTCTCGGTGCAAAGATTGAAATCGATTCCTTCCAGGAGACAATCAGGGATTACAGAAGAGGTGATATGCTGTTCCTCTACACTGACGGGATCACTGAATGCAGAAATGAAAAGGATGAAATGTACGGAGAAGAAAGACTGTTTCTTTTCGTACTTAGGGAGAAAGAAAACAGCACAGAAATTATGAGACAGAGACTTATCGAGGATCTGGAAAAATTCAGAGGAAGAAGAGACTTCGAAGACGACTATTCCTTTCTCATCATTAAGCTGTAATTATTCAATAATTTTGCTCATATCTGCGTTCTGATACTTCTCTTCCTTCGCCTTGTTTTTCAGATTCTTCAGCGCCTTAAAAGGTGATTCAGTTACAAAACTGTTGGCGATCATATCCGGAAGCGATCCGCCAGGTTCTGCGTGCACCTGATATACAATCTCTGTTTCATTTTCCGATTTAGGAGTGAAAAGCCAGTAACCCTGCACCTTTGTAACTCTTACAACTCCTGCCGTTTCAGGAAGATATTTCGGCAGGGACGTGATGCTGATTTTCACCGCCTTTGTTTTTTTGTCCTGACTCAGAACTGTCTGAGTGATATTGTCTCTGTCGCTTACAGGAAAAGGAGCCTTGATTCTTATGTACTCAACTGAGCTGAACGGAGAGTTGACCTTCAAAGATCTGAATTCCCGACAGTCGGGAAACCAGGAGCAGGCTGCATTCGGGTCTCTCATCACTGCCGTTATGCTTTTCAGTGACCCTTTGTATACAGTCACGGCTTTGAATTCTTTGAGCTGAGATCCTTCAATCGGCCTGGTGTATACCTGAATCCCTTCGCTGTCTCTCTTCAGTTCCCATGCAGAAATTTCAATGCATGAAAATAAAATAAAAAATAATGATATGATCTGTTTCATTCAGTCTTCCCTTTTTCCCTGTCTTCCAGGTCTTCTGCCCGTATCTCTGAAAGAGCTTCTTCAGTAATCTCGGTCAGGAGCACCAGTCTGTTTGCCTGTCTGCGGTATACCTTTTCGAACAGGTTTCTCGCAAAACGCCCGTTTCCGAATTTGTCGTCTCTTTCGTCGTATGCTTTCTGGAATATTTCCTTGAGCTTTTTTTCCGCATCCTCTGTAAGATGAAGCTTCATGCTTTTGCAGGTTTTGCTGAAGATCATCATCAGTTCATCAGGAGTATAGTCATCAAAATGAATGTATGTGTTGAATCTGGATTTCAGTCCAGGATTTTTTGCAATGAACTCTTCCATATTGTGAGTGTAGCCTGCGACGGTGACGATGATTCTGTTTCTGTTGTCTTCCATGAATTTCAGAAGAGTATTGATTGCTTCTCTTCCGAAATCATTCTCACCGCCTTCTGCAAGTGCATACGCCTCATCCACAAAAAGAACTCCGTCCAGCGCAGAATTGCAGAGTTCGGTTGTTTTTATCGCTGTCTGGCCCACGAATCCTGCCACTAGCCCTGTTCTGTCAGTTTCCACCAGATGTCCTTTGGACAGCACACCCAGTGCTTTGTAAATCCTCGAAAGGATTCTCGCCACAGTTGTCTTTCCTGTTCCTGGGTTTCCTGTAAAAACCAGATGAAGACTTTTATCCGGAACAGAAAGACCTTTTTCCTTTCTGATTTTTTCGATCTTGATTACATTGATCAGGTTGTCAATTTCTTCCTTGACTTTTTTCAGACCGATGAGTCCATTCAGTTCAGCCAGAAGATCTTCCAGTTTTTCAGGCGGCTTCTCTTCAATTTTTGCATATTCGGGTTTTTTCGGTTCTGCTCCCTTTTTTACAGATGCATCAGGCTTCTGTATATCCTGCTTCAGATTGGAGGAATATCCGAAGAAATCATTGTATATGCTGTTCAGCTGTGCTGCAAACTCAGTTCCGATATCTGTATTCTTGAATTTCATCTTGGATATGCCTGCATTGTATCTGAGAAGAAATTTCTCTTCAAACTGAGTCAGTTTTTCATCTGCCTTGATGATCAGATTCAGTATCTGAAAAAAAAATAGACTGATTCTGTCGAACTTGTCGGATGTGAACTGTGCGTCATATTCCTTTGCCGCATTCAGCACTTCCGGGATTTCGAATTCATCAGTATTGAATACGGTTCCGTATGCAGGATTCTTTTTTTTGTATTCTTCAAGATTCAGCCGGAAACTCTCTTCATTCCAGGAGATGTCCCTGAAAAGTCTGTTCAGCACTTCGGTCATCAGAAGGACGGCGTTGGGAGATATTTTTTCATTAAAATCTATGTATGAAATGATTCTCAGGAGTTCTTTGTAAATCAGGTCCTCCGCACGGAGAGCACTGTATGTTTTTCCGAGAGCAGCAGCCTTTTCTCTCGCAAAGTCCAGACAGGGGACTGTCTCATCTCTGATTTCAGATATTTTGGAAAGAAGAAGTTCCTTGTTCATATCTCAGCTGTTGTCCGAAAATGTTTCACCGCTGTCAAATTCAGTGCTGCTTCCTGCCCCGCTGAAATCTCCTCCATCTCCTTCTGAGGTTTCGCTCGAATCGGTGGAAGGGGTGTTCTCATTTCCGTATATTCCGGAGACTGCAGAAGTTGTTTCAACCCAGTCGTCGGAAGTATCGAAATGATCATGGTCATAATGATGATGAGTCACACCGCCGAAATGAGAAGCTGTTCCTTTTTTTCCGAAAGGGAGACGGTCCTTGATTTTCTGCATAAATTCAGATTCAATTGCATATGCTTCCTGAAGCGTTCTGACTTTTCTGATTTCTTCTGCATACTGCTCCGCAATCTCAGCACCATCTTCGTCATCCGCGTTTCTGAATCTGTCTGCAAAACGAAGAACCCTGTCCGCAACTTCATCAATTTTGTCTCTTTCTGAATCTCCGCCGATTCCGAAAAGTTTCTTTATAAAGCCTATCATATTCCGTCCTCTTTCCGTTCTAAAAAATAATTTTCACAGTACTTGTGCAATTCAATTTTATCTGAATTCCATTCAAAAAGGCCGGATTTTCCGATTTTTACATCTTTATCAGGATCAAATTGAAATTCGGCCAGCTTCCAGTTTCTGCTCACATATTTTCTGTTTTCCGCATCACCGTGCCAGAGATGATACAAAGCCGAACTGCAGGTGCCTATGCTTGCCTTGATCTCCGAATAGATTCTTTTGGCCCAGGCCTGGAAATGACTGAAATGAGTCTTATTGTTTCTGAATATCCTTCTGATGCAGTAAGACTGCCAGTCTCCTGCAAACGCATGAGCCATCATATGATCTCCGCTTCCCAGAATGCAGCAGTCATACAGTCTGTGTTTTTGAAACAGATCTCTTCTGGCACCCCAGGCAAATCCGGAATGTCCGTGAGCATCAAATTCGCCGAACAGAAAAAGATTCGGCTCCTCGCGAAAGACTTTTGCAAAACTGTTCCAGCTTTCTCCTTCTCCCTGAAAAAAAGAATGATCCTTCGGAAGCCTGACTGCAGTTTCAAACGGCTGAATGACCGTATATTTTTCCAGCTGTTTTTCTGCCTCTGCCGCCCAGTCCTCATCAGAGAAAATGACATCGCAGTCAAGCCATACGACATATCTGCATTCCCTCGGAAGTTTTTCCATTCCCAGATTCAGAAGTCTTTCCTTCTGCCATAGAATATCTTTTCCCTGTATAGTATATGTGTATTTATCATTTTCGAGACTGGACGTGCCTTCAGCCATTTCCATTGTGATGAGGGGCACTCCCTGCTTTTTCAGTGATTCACTGAAGAGCAGGTAATTGTTTTTCTTTATCCGAAATCCAGCAGGATTGTAATAGGATGTGACTGCCCAGAGGGAACTCAATTTTTCAAAAGAGGATGCGCAGAGCAGTTCTGAGAAGTTTTCTGTGTGCTTTTTCTGTCCAGATGAGTGGAGTATTCGTAAGCGGGAGCGTCTCCTACAGGGGAGGACATGAATTTGTCCCTGCATACGGTTTTCATTTCTGCACCTTTTTCCGATTTGTTCAGTTCATAGATTCCGAACTCACCGCGACCTGCTGCATGATGGATCAGTACTGCCTTTGAGCCGTTCTGCATCGAAGACTGTATGTGGTCATATAATAGTGCAAACTCGGATTTGGAAGTGTACAGTTCCTCCAGAGCATTGCTGAAAAAGATTACAGGCACGGTACCAGGCGTGAAACTGAATTTCATATTATGAAGTTCCGCAAGAGAGAGCTGGAAATTTTTCAGTTTTGAAAAGTTTCCCTGAAAGTTCTCCATTGTTCTGTAGCAGGATTCATGTGCTGTATGGAAACAGAGAGAATTGATTTCCGCTTTTTCTGAAGCGAGCATTTTCTTTCCGTCGAATCGGGCAGACCATCCGATTTCGAGACTTCCTACAGCTTTCTTTACGGATTCCCTGTCCTTCATCTCATTTGCGGCATATTTCTGCAGAAACTGGAAATGAGCATGCTGTATTGCCCAGTCCAGATCGACTGTGTATATATTATCGCATGAAATTTCATTATGCATTATGTATGACTGCATGAAGCCTACGCTGTAGCAGTCCTTATTTTCATTCGGATAGAGCCTTTTTACCAGCCGGAAATCAGTTTCCGGTTTTCCGTCATTGAGCTTGAAAAAATTCCAGCATCCTGCAATCAGTTTCGGAAGCGGATGTCCCCATTTGTCAAAAGGTCTTTCCTTGAAATTTTCCTTCCGGATCAGTGTCTCCACATAGGCAGCATCGTATTTTTTTGTACCCCAGACCATTTCACAGACTGTTCTGCTCCTGTCCTTGAGCTTTAAAAAGAGTTCAGGGAGCTCCGATTCTGAATACAGTTCTTTTTCAACTGGGGTAAGATATTTCTGATGACGTTCAGAAATTTTCATCGTGATGACAGGACCGGAAGGTCTCTCGTTTTTTTCCATTTTACTGTGAAAACATTGAATGAGAAGAAGTAAGGGAAGCAGTCTCAGCATAAATCTAGATTTTGGACAGCTGGAATATGTTCAAGTGATTATCTGCGGGAGATTGGAATTCTGAGAAAACCGGGTCAGGGAGATCACGGCTTTCTGCTTTACAGAAAAGGGATGCAAGCAGAAAACAGAACTATGAAATCCAGACGCTCATTCAATACTTCGGGTCCGAACATTCCTGAAATGCACTACACTCTCGGACGGAAAAACCTGATTCAAAAAGGAATTGAGCTCGTGGACAATATGCGTTATTTTACGATCTGGGCACCGAGGCAGACCGGAAAGAGCACGTACTTTCGCCTGCTTGCCAATGAACTGGAAAACGACGGATACAGGGTCTGTCATATTAATTTTGAAAACTACAAGACATCTACTGAAAATGGGTTATTCAAATCCTTAAGACTGGATATGCAGAAATTCTGGAGTATTGATCTAAAGTCACAGACTTTCATTGAGTTCTTTGACGAGATTCGTTCTGTTGATAATCGAAAGCTCGTCTTAATCTGTGACGAAATTGAAGGCTTGAATTCGGAGATTTTCAATCAGTTCCTGCATACAATCAGAAACTTATATCATTCCCGTTCCGATCATTCATTAAAATCAGTGGTCCTTGTCGGCGTGTCCAATATTACCGGGATCATTCAGGACAATGCAAGTCCTTTCAATATTGCAGATGAACTGGATGTTCCCTATTTCACTGACGAAGAAACAAAGGAACTGCTTGGTCAGCACGAAACAGAGACAGGTCAGTTGTTTGAGGAAAAAGTAAAACAGAAAATCAGCGAAATCACTGCCAATCAGCCGGGACTAGTGAACGGATTTGCCCGCAAACTTGTGGAAGATCATCCCGAAAAAAAAAATATTGATTTGGATGATTATATGAAAGTGGAGGAATGGTATCTTACAGAGGCTATCGACAAGAATGTATCGAATATTATAAATAAAGCGAGCAAATACAGAAGTTTCGTGGAAAGCCTGCTGTTCACTGAAAAAACAGTAACATATAAAATCGGACATCCTGCGATCAAAGATCTGCATACTGCCGGACTTTTAAAAAAAGGAAAAGACGGGAATGTGGAATTCTGGGTTCCCTTGTATAAAAAAAGACTGTTTGATGAATTTTTCCCCTACACAAACGGAGAGGGCAGAAGAATAGCCGGGAATATGCTGTCCTCAGAGTATCTGACTTCTGATAATAAAATTAATTTTAATAAACTGATAGACAGTTACAGAGATCATATCCGGCTCAGGAGTTTTCGGCCTTTCCGGGAAAAAGATGAAAAGGGAAATTATCTTTCGATTCCGGAAGCTGCAATGATTTACAGTTTCGAAACATACATCAGTATTTTCCTCCGGGAGCTGGATGCGAAAGTATACAGAGAAGCTTTTGTTTCTCTGGGGAATACTGATCTTATCATCAATGTTCATGGATTCGAATATCTTCTGGAAATTAAAAAATACTACAGCCCTTCCTATTTCGTCAAAGGAAAAAAACAGCTGGCCTATTACTGTAACCGTGCCGGCTTGAATACAGGATATTATATTGTATTTATAGAAAATACCATCAATCCCAATTACGTATCCGACCTGACTGAGATCATTGACGGGGTGGAGATCATCACTTTTCTCATCTGGTATGATGAAGAAAAGGATTTTTGAAATGAATCAGCCGGGGCTATAAAGAAACAGCTTCTTATTTTTTTGCCTTAGTTATTTAATGAGAAAAACCGTTGCTTCGTAATTTTTAGAATCTAGAACATTATCGTTCATAATTTTCAAATGGTATCTGCCGGAACCTACACTCATCGTCGCTTCTGCTTTTCCACTATGTATATCTGAGTAGTATATTTGCTGACCTTCTCTAAGAAGAACGAAATCTATGTTCCTTCCATTTATTTCAATGACCTTAATATGCAAAGATCCAGCAGATTTAACATCAATACTAATCGACTGATGATATCCAGGGGCTAACTTTCCCTGCTGGTTCTGCATATAATAAACTGTACTTAATTCATCATTTTTAGGAATATTTGCGTAACGTGCAGACCGACTCCTTTCAATTACTTCAATGCCAATTGCGAATAAAATCAACAATAGCATCGGTAGAACAATAACAGACAAAAGAATTTTCTTATTACTCTTCAGTATGCTTTTTAATGAATTTTCTTTTCCTGCCTGCTTTATCGGATTCCCGCATTTAGGACAAGAAACCGCATTCTCGGAAATTTCCGATTCACATTCCTTGCATCTTACTAAAGCCATATCAATCTCCTTTATTCAATACTCTACAATCATTTCTAAAGACCTGAGAAAGCCTTTAGTTATAATTCCATTCAGATATTTTTCATCAGTGAAAATCTTTTCTATGTCAAAAACCTCATTATTCTTCAGAAGCTTTATTTGAAGAACTTTTTTCTCCAGACCATTTACATTAAAATAATACG
>DAORDI010000044.1:0-27625 GCA_035345895.1 Leptospiraceae bacterium | reverse complement strand
CGGGACTTTTACAAAATCCCCTCCCCTAGAAGCGAGCGAAGCAGCCGTAGGCGAGCTTTAGGGGAGGGGAACAGTAATTGTTCTGTATGATGCGACTTGACAAAGTCGCATTAGAATAAAAAGTTTACAGTCGCAGAATCAGCAATACTGACATCACAGGACGGAAAAGATATTCATTGTCCGATGAATGGAAGTGAAAATTCAGCTCCGGATGCTTTTGTCTACAGCTTTTCCTAAAATAACTGTCTCTGAATCTGAAAAAGCAGACCACTAGGGGATAACCCTTCCGGTGAAAATATCTGCAATCATTAAGAAAAAAGAAAAAAACCGGAAAATGCTTGAGATTTTGGGAACAGGAAAAATTCTATCTGCGTAATGATGATAAAAGCTTTCGGAGCAACAGACATAGGGAAACTCCGGGAAAATAATGAAGATAATTTTCTGATTTTCCGGCCTGTTCTGAAGCAGGAAGGGGACATAGGGACGGATTATTCCACTGAAAACGGAGTTCTTCTCCTTGTAGCCGACGGGATGGGCGGTGCAGCCGCAGGTGAAACAGCATCCGCAATGGCAGTGGCCACAGCAAAGGCATGCCTTGAAGAATACCATACTCAGAATACATCCCTCGAACTGATGCAGATCTCCATTCTCACAGCTCAGAAAGGATGCCAGATGATCGTTCAGGACAGACCTGAACTTTCCGGAATGGGAACAGTGGCCACATATGTCTATGTGAAAAACAACAAGGCAGACATTGCCCAGATCGGGGATACAAGACTGTATCTTTACCGGAACAAATCTCTGGAACAGCTGACAGAAGATCAGAACCTTGTGACAGAGCTTGTCAAGGCAGGACTCATCACACTCGAACAGGCACAGTATCATCCTCAGAAAAATGCTGTCACACAGGCAATCGGTGCTTTGGATGATGTGAATCCTTATTTTTATACACTGGAAGTTCAGAAGGGTGACATTCTTCTTCTATGCAGTGACGGGCTTACAAATATGGTGAGTGATCTTGAAATTCAGCTGGCACTGGATTCTTCCGCAGATCTGCAGAATATTCCGTCAATACTCATTGACACAGCCAATGCCAATGGCGGATATGATAATATTACAGTAATTGTAGCAGAAATACAATAGTTCGGGAGATAAAATGAAGGCCAAACTTCTTGCAGCGGGTGAAGGAATAAACATATATCTGAAATATTCGGATATGCCAAAGAATTCAGATGAATCAATCCTTTTTGTACATGGATATCCTGATTCTCATTCAAGCTGGGAAAAACAGCTGGATTTTTTCAAGACTGAATTCCAGGTCGGTGCATTTGATCTTCGCGGTGCAGGCAAGTCCACAGCTCCTTTTGACAGAAGCGGATACCGAATTTCTGAACTTGTCAATGATCTGAAAAGCGTCATTGATGATATGGTAGGCAAAGACGGGAAAATTCACCTCGTAGGTCACGACTGGGGTTCGATCATCTGCTGGAGTTTTCTTTCCTCTCCTGAAAATGAAAAGCGAGTTCTTAGCTATTCGGCAGTGACCTGTCCGCATCCTATGATGTTTTATAAGAATATCTTTGGAAAACTGTTTTCCTTTGATCCGAACAGGGTTGCAGAAGGTCTCAACCAGATTTTCAAATCCTATTATATGCTGTTTTTCCAGATCCCAATGATTCCTGAATTTTTATGGAAAAATTTTACAATTCCTCTCTGGGAAATGCTGATGAAAACTGCCGGAATTCCTGAAAATGATCCGATGAGACGACTCTCTGCAGATGAAATTCTGAGTTTTACTCTGAACACTGTCAATCTGTACAGAGAAGCGCTTCAGACGGGAGTTCCTTCACTGCCTAGAATTCCAATCCAGATTCCTGTTGCTATGTTCATTCCTGAAGACGACTTGGCTTTAAGTCCTGAACTTTACGATGAGACTGAGACCTATGTCAGAAATCTGAGATATTTCAGAATTCAGGCAAACCACTGGGTGCACAGGGAGAAGCCGGACTGGTTCAATCAGACACTGTATTCTTTTATTCGCGGAGCCTCTCCTGCGAAGCAGAAGAAAAAGTAATCTGAATTTTACTAATGTTTTTGCAAAGATCGCCGATTTTTAGAACGAGGTATTTTTTATGATGAGATCTCTCTGGACTGCTGCAACAGGAATGATTGCACAGCAGTTTAATATTGATACAATTTCCAATAACTTGGCCAACGTGAACACGACTGGCTTTAAGAAAAACAGAGCAGATTTCGAAGACCTAGTCTATCAGCATCAGGTGCTTGCAGGAACTCCTGCCACTGCAGTGAGCGAGATACCTACAGGAGTCAATGTCGGTCACGGTGTGCGTCCTGCGGCATCTCAGAAAATTTTTGAGATCGGGTCTTTTCAGTCTACAGGAAACAAGCTGGATATGGCAATCACTGGAGAAATGGGATTTTTCAAAATCCAGATGCCCGACGGAACATTTGCATTTTCCAGAGACGGTTCCTATAAGATTGACTCCAATCAGCAGGTTGTCACTTCCAACGGATACCTTCTTGAACCTCCGATCATTCTGCCTGAGGGAGCTATCCTCAATACACTCTCCATCAGCGAACAGGGTGAAGTGACTGTAAAAATTGGAAATGAAATTCGTCCCACAGTGATCGGTCAGATTGAATTGTACAGATTTGTGAATCCTGCAGGTCTTCAGGCAATCGGAAGAAACCTTTTCAAGGAAACTGTTGCTTCCGGTCCTGAGATTCCTGGAACTCCTGGAATGGAAGGTTTTGGAAGCATTCTGCAGGGATTTCTGGAAATGAGCAATGTCAAAATCGTGGAAGAAATGGTGAATATGATTGTGGCTCAGCGCGCTTACGAATCTAATTCCAAGGCAATCCAGACCTCTGACAGTATGCTTGCTACAGCGATTTCATTGAAGAGATAATTTTTAACAGGATGAGAAAGGCATTTTATGCAATCTGTCTCATCCTTTTTATTTTTCCTCTTTACTCAGAACCTGCAGTCTATCTGAAACCCAGATCTGTTCTGAGAACTACAATTGTTAAACTTTCCGACGTAGCAAAATTCCCTCCTGAAATCCAGGACAGGGAGCTGAAAATTTCAGTCTCTGAGCCGACCAGAATTCTTCCGGAAACGCTGAGAGAGGAACTGCCTGGAATTAAGGTTCTCGGGAAAAACTGTCTTTTGATTCCTTTGAACAGAGCCGTAGATTCAGAAGAAATTCTTTCCTCTCTTTCCAAGGAAATCAACAGGAAGACTGGGGCAGATTTTTCCTCTTTTCGTCTTCAGATGGAAGATTCCTCCGTTTTTCTTCCTTCCAAATCAGTCGATTTTAAATGGAGCAACCCGGGGCGTCATTTAAGTCCGGGTCAGAAAATCATTCAGCTGGAAGTGTTTTTTCAGGGTGAAAGGGTGTATTCGGAAAGAATTCGTTATACAGTCGAAATGAAAACTGAGTATTATGCAGCAAAACATCCGATACTCAAAACACAGAAACTTTCGGAACAGGACTTTGAAAAAAAATCGGAGTTTCTTCTGGAGCCGATGACAGATCTCTGGAAAGAATCAGTCGGCGGCCTGACTGCACTGGTCAATCTGGAAGCAGGTGCAATACTCAGAAAGAAACATGTGCGGAACAGCTTTGCTGTAGACAAGGGTTCAGAAGTGGAACTTTTTTTTTCTGAAGGGAATATTACTGTAAAAACAAAAGGCATTGCCAGGCAGTCCGGAAACAGGGGAGACAGGATCAAACTTGTCACAGCAAACAGGACGGTTCTGACAGGCAGAGTAATTGACAAGGGGCTTGTGAGTCTGGAATGAAAACGATAAAAATATTGATTATATTCTCTGTACTGGGGCTTTCTGCACAGGAAAACCCATCTGCCAAATCTGCACCGGCAAAGGAGATTCCCGCTAAAACTCCCCCCGCAAAAGAAACGGCTGTTTCCATACCTGTCAGCGGCAGAAGTCTCTGGACAGACGGAAGTCCTTATTCATCAGCATCAGGAGCAAAAACCTTCAAAAAAGGAATGATCGTCCGAGTGATCATCAGAGACGGAATCAAGGGAGACTATACATTTGAGTCTGCAAAGGATGAAACTGTAGTCATCCGTTCTGCACCTGATAAAAAAATTGTTCCTGAACTGATGGGCTACACTTCCGACAGAACAATTGCAAGAAAAGGCAACGGGAAGGAAAAATCGACTGCAAAGGTGCTGGGAACGATCGCAGTGACTGTTGTAGACAAGGATGAAAACGGAAATCTTCTTCTGGAAGGGAGCAGAGAGGCAAATTTTGAAAAAGGAAGAAGTTCCCTCACTGTCACAGGAAAGATCAATCCTGAGGATCTTCGGGACGGAAACACAGTCTACAGTGATTATGTGGCAGATCTTGTCATTGTTTACGATGCGTCTCCCGTAAAGACTGAACTGAAAGATCCTGATCTGAAGATGAAACCTGCAAAACTGCCGAACGGACAGCCTCAGATCAACCGAGATGACGGTACTCCGATGGAAAAGGCGGAGATGAACGAGACGGAAAAACAGAAGGTCATACTCAAGAACATCAAAAGGCTTCTTGGAGAAAGCGAATGAGATATATTATAAGTTTTTTTCTGGCATCTGCATTCTATGTTCAGGCACTCGAAGTCAGGCTCAAGGACATTGCAAAGGTCGGCGGTTCCAGAGACAATCAGATTACAGGATACGGGATAGTCACTGGACTTGCGCATACAGGGGATACAAAAAATTCAGTTACATCTGAAAGCATGAAAAATTATCTCAAGAATCAGGGACTGACCACATCCGGAAATGTTCTTACTGCAAGAAACATTGCATCAGTGATGGTGACTGCGGAAATCCCTGCATATGCAAAGACTGGCGACAGGATCGATGTGACTGTTTCTTCGATCGGAGATGCAAAATCTCTTGAAGGAGGTGTTCTTCTTCAGTCTCCTCTGAAAGCTGCAAACGGGGAAACAATTGCGGTTGCTTCAGGGACTCTTTCTTTCGGAGGAAAGGATACGAGACCGGTCAATATGAGCAGAACCGGAACCAAGACGGTCGGAATCATCTCCGGAGGTGCGATCGTTGAGAAAGACATCCAGTCAGGATTTCTGGTTCTTGCAGAGGAAACGGACGGCAAGGGAACTGTAAAGGCAAGATATCTCAAGACAAGCGTGATCTTGGAGAATCAGGACTATGCCACCCTTGACTCAGTGAATAAGTCAATTCTTCAGAGCTTTCAGGCAGAAAAGGTGCAGACAAAGCTTGTTTCTCCTGTGGAGATAGAGGTATTCATTCCTGAGAAAGCAGACAGTGCATCCATACTCGGAAGAATGGAAAATATTTCAGTAGTGCCGGAAACGAAGGCCAGGGTGGTCATCAATGAAAGAACAGGCACTGTTGTGATGGGGGCAAATGTGAAAATAGAAGAGGTTGCCGTTTCCAAGCAGGGAATCAGTGTAATCATTTCAAATGTAAAAAGGCAGCCTTATCATCTTCCTTCAGGTGATGAAAAAACGGAAAATGTTCTGGTGATGCCTGAGGCGGCAAAAGTGTCCGATCTGGTCAAGGCACTGAATAAAATCGGTGCTACAACGAAAGACATCATAGCAATACTGGAATCTTTAAAAAAATCGGGTGCACTTCATGCGGAGGTGATTGTACAATGAACATCATACAGGACTATATGAACAGACTGAATCTGACAGATTCCAGACTGAAAAAAGCAGAGAATCTGGGGAAAACTCAGGATGAAAACGGATCTTCATTTCAGAAGACACTGAACAGCGTGCTTCCTGAAAAAATGGAAGGAAAAATTTCCTCATCCATGATCAAGGTTCCCAACAATATCAAGGAAGAGACTTCCAAGGATCCTTACAGGAAAAAACTTTTTGATGCCAGCGTGGAGTTCGAATCGATCTTTGTGAAACTGATGCTGAAGGAAATGAAGAATTCAGTTCACAAGGAAGGACTCATTCACGGAGGGCACGCTGAAGAAATTTTTGAGGATATGCTTTATGACGAGTATGCCAAGAATATTTCTCAGAATGAGTCTCTTGGACTTGCTGAGGAAATCTACAATACTCTGTCAAGAAATCTTCCTCCTGTAAAATAACTGAATCGGATAATCAATTGAAAGCTATATTTTCCATTCTGAAAAGTTTTTTCGGACTGTTCGTAAAACTGTTTCCTTATTTTTTCAAGGCTGCACTGATCGGATCAATTGCGGGCGGTGTCTTCTTTACCGGAGGAGCGTACGTTGTATGGGTCAAGGAAAAATCCAGGGTAAAGGCAAACCTTGACAAGTATAAATCCGAGGTGACGAATTATTACGATTCCACAATCGTAAAGCCTGTGAAAATCCTGGACAAGAACGGAGAACTGATCGGTGAATTTTTCAGAAAAAACTACAAGCCGATCAGGACGGACAATCTTAAAGACCATGCGACACTGGTATGGGCGCTCCTTTCATCTGAGGACAGGGAGTTCTACAGACACTCCGGGATCAATTACAAGGCACTGGGAAGAGCATTTTTCATCAATATCATTCAGTTTAAGCTTTCGCAGGGGGGAAGCACTATTACTCAGCAGCTTGCAAAACTCAGTCTTGCCCTAGGAGAAAGAAACATATTCAATAAAATCACGGAAGCATTCTGCACTTATTATATAGAAAACCAGTATGACAAGGAAACCATTCTCACCATGTACATGAATCAGATATTCATGGGTGAGGGAAATACTGGCCTTGAAGAAGCTGCCAGATACTATTACAACAAATCTGCGGCTCATGTCAGTCCAGCGGAAGCTGCTCTTCTGATCGGAGTCATTCCTGCTCCTTCAGTATACAACCCTGTAAAAAATCTGAAGATTGCAATGGACAGACAGAAAAGAATTCTTCAGGATATGGGAAAACAGAAACATCTTCATTTTGATCCGGATAAAATTGACAAACAGTATGACGAGAAGATTGAGAAGTACATTGCAAAATTCACTGAGAATTACAAAGTGAAGGAAATCAAGTCTGCAGACGGCAAAGTGAAATTTGCAAGCGAAATCGGCAAGTCAGGATATGACAGAGATTTCAGAGTGAATCTTGCTCCTGATTTCAACGATTCGATAAGAACCTATATATTAGAAAAATTTACAAGCGAGGAGCTTGAAAGAAAAAGCATCACGGTTCATACGACTCTCGACAGGGAAAAGCAGGCGGCCGCTCAGAATTTTCTTCAGGGCGGGGTGGATGTCATCCGGAAGGAACTGGAAAAGAGAAGAGATGCCTACAGAAAGAATGGAAGTGAAGAGGAATTCAAAAAGGAGAAAGACATCATAGAAGGAATGAACGGAAGTTTAGTTTCCGTCAATCCTTTCAATGGAAATATCGAGGCACTGGTCGGTGCATATAAGATATCCAATATATACAGGCTGAACAGGGCAGAGGATTCCAGACGTCAGCCCGGATCTGTCATCAAGGCTCTTGTCTATGCACTTGCTCTGGAAAAAAGAGTGATCAATCCATCAACCATTGTAGTGGATGAAAAACTGAATATCAACGGATATTCTCCTAAAAACTGGTACGGCACTTACAAGGGCAATATGACAGCCAGACAGGCACTGGCTCAGTCAGTCAATACTGTATCAGTAAAAATGATGCAGGGGATCGGAGTGGAGTATTTCGTAGGCAAGCTCGCAAAAATTCTGGATCTCAGTCCGTCTGAACTGGAAGAAAGAATGGGAAAGAATCTCGCACTGGCCCTCGGTTCAGGAGAATTGACTCCTCTGGAACTGGCACTTGTATACAGTACGATTGCAAACGGGGGATACAAGGTTAAGCCGAAAAAGATACTGAAAATTACTGACAGTGAAGGCATCGAACTGTATTCTGCAGAGCAGGAGAACAGGGAACAGATCATTGACAGCACTGCATGTGCCATGGCCGTGAATATGATGGAAGCAGTTCTTTCGGAAGAGGGAACAATGAATGTCAAACTGAAAGAATCGGACAAGTTTCCTATGGCAGGGAAAACAGGCACAGTTCAGACTCCCTCAGTTGCAGTGAAAAAATGGGGAGGAAGAAAGGGAGTCAGAGATTCCTGGTTTGCCGGAATGATCCCTGGGCTTGTCACCGCTATCTGGATAGGAAATGATCAGGGGGCGCCATTTCCAGGCTCCGGTTCCGGAAACAGCGGTCAGGTATTCGTAAAATACGCACTTTTCATCAAGAGAAAAATAGGAGTGGAAGATGCACTGATACGGCCGTTTGAATCTGATTTTGTCAGAGTGGATATCTGCGGGGAAACCGGTGAGGCACTTACAGATGCATCTGAATGCAAGTATCCTCTTTTAAAACAGTACTACTACAAGGGTGATGAGCCTAAAAACCAGATTGACCAGAAGATTGTGGAAGATCTGAAAAGAGAGTCCGAGAGACTGGAATTTGAAATGAGCCAGAGTCATGAAGGACAAGGGACGGAACTGCCTCCTACTGAGATAGACAAGATGCCTATTGAAAGTATGCCAATTCCCCTGCCGCCTGAAAAGCAGGACAGCACGGAACAGCCTAAGGAAGAAAAAGTAAATACTCCAGAGGAAAAAACTCCTGAAAAAGAAACAACAGTGACTCCGGCTAAGGAAACACCGCCACCAGTTGAGAATCAGTGAAGAAAAGGGGACATTCTTTCCAGAAGGATTCTTTTATTGTCTCCTGACTGAATGGAAAGAAGACCCCTGATTACGGCGTTCCTTCTTCTGGTTTCTTCCTCCGAAAAGGACTTTATCTTGTTGGAAAGAGGAAGGAAAATCAGGTTGGCAAATCCAATTCCATAAAATGTGGCAATGAATGCAGTTGCTATTCCCTGACCTAGAGCGGCTGTACCAGCACCCAGGTTTTCCAGAACATGAACAAGTCCCATTACAGTTCCAATTATGCCTACAGTGGGGCAGAATCCACCTGCAGTTTCCAGGATTTTGGAGGAAAGGTGTTCCTTCTCCCTTTTTTCTTCTGACCATTCCATCAGTATTTCTTCCACAGTCATTGGATCAGTTCCGTCCACGATCAGCCTAAGACCTTTCTGAATCAGTTCGTCCGGAATGTTTTCTATTTCATCTTCGAGTGAAAGAAGTCCGTCTCTTCTTGTCTTCTCCAGAAGCCGCAGAAATGTTTCCATAATTTCAGGGAGTTCTGTTCTAGAAAAAATAATTCTTCCCGTCTCCAGAAGTGTTTTGATCTGAATCGAGGAATAACTTGCCCATGTTGCTCCAAGTGTTCCTCCCAGAATCAGCAGAAGGGCTGAAAATTTAAAGAAAGAACCGAGTGAAGCTCCTTCCAGAAGAATTGCCAGCACAACCGAGATCAGGGCACATGCCAGTCCAAAATATGTATTGTATATCATTGTTCCTTCTCTTTAGGTTTTTCCTTTTTTTCTGTTTCAGATTTTTTATCAGAATCTGATTTTTCCTCTGGGTAATAGTACGGTTTTGCCATTGTGTTTTTTATGAACTCCAGCTCAGACTGAAGCTTTTTCCAAATTAGAGGATTTACTGAATTTTTCTGTTCCTGTTTAATGAGTTCTTCCGCTTCATAATATTTCTGATATGTCAGAAGAAGTCTCGCCTTTTCAGCGACAGTTTCTTCCCTTTTTTCCGGGTTCTTGTTTTCTCCGCTCGAATAGAATGCAGCCAGTGCCGACATTTTTTCAACTGCTGCTCCAGTCCGTCCTGATGCAGAAAGATAGGGAATGTATTTTTTCAGAAGTTCTTCCTTGTAGGCATTTGTTTCCAGAAGTTTTTCTATGACCGGAATGAATCTTTCTTCGATCGGAACTGTCCTCACTGACTTGTATGCAAGATCCAGAAGTGCCTGGTCAGTTCCGAATTCCATAGCTGACAGTATATAGTCAAGTGCTGTTCCGAATTCCTGAATGGAATAGAAATAGGATGCGTAGGCAAAATAGGATTCGTAAAAATAGCCTGTCTGTTTTTTGGCAAATACTGCCGCATTTCCCCTGTAGTACTTAATATACTCCTCGGCTGTCTTCAGTATTTCTGCATTTGATTTCAGGGACAGAATCTTTTTCAGTACAGTTTCCTCTTCTGCAGTTTCTGCAGAGGTTCTTGGCGAGGGAATAAATTCTTTAGGCATATGCTCAGGGTAATACACTCTGAAAAGAGGAAATTCTGCAGTCTTCAGATAACTTTTTGAAAGAGGCTCTTCTGCGGAATTTTGGAAAAGCATATAGGGCTGTCTGTCCCGATTGAGGTTCTCTGCATAGGCCAGGATGACTGAATAATTGTTTTCGGCTCCGAGCACGAGTATTCTGTCCTTAAAGACTGTCTTCTTCGGCAGTTTCTGTTCATTCGGAAACGGAAGGTTGGTTCCAAAGTACACAAATCTTTCCTTGTCCAGATCAATGTTCATCAGACGGAAAGGATACGGAGTTTTGAAATGCTGAGCTGAATTGATGTCTTCATAAAACTGTACAGGAAGGGGAGAGAATATTTTCAGACAGACTCCGTAGCAGAGAAAAATCACTGCAAGCTTGTGAGGAATGGCAAGATTCGTTTTCAGTATCAGCGAGTTCCAGACAAGGATGACTGCGACAAGCATGAATGCATACAGATACTCTGTTCTGGTATAGTTGAGATGCAGAAGATAGAATACGTAAAAAAGAAACAATCCTCCCGCAGCTGAAAGCACAATGTTCTTTCTGTCATAATGGGCAGGTCTGAGAATGGAAAGACAGGCCAGATCCAGAAAGAACAGAATGGAATAGCTGGAATTCAGGCTGGCCTGACGGACAGTGACAATCAGATTTATGAATATAATGATTCTTGCAATATTAAAAATGTATCTGGGATATTTTTGAGCTATGGAGAAATGGTAGATCAGATTGAAGATGACAAGGGCAGAACCGCCTCCGGAGATCAGGGAATCAGGCTGATTTTCTCCTCTGTAATAGTAAAGCCCCAGGTGGGAAATGAACAGAAGCAGTGCGGAATAGAAAAAAACATCTGTCACTGTCCTGTTGTTTCTTGTGTTCTGAAAAAAAAGCGGCCTGATGTGAAACTTCATCGAGGAAAGGCTTTCCAGTATGAATCCGAGTATCTGAGAGACGAGTGCACCCATCAGGAGAGTGAAACTCGGAGCAGGGAAAGTGCTGTAAAAAAGGATATATGAGGAAACAATTCCTGCCAGATAAAGCCAGAGTCTGAGTTTTTTCAGTCCGGAGATATAGTATCCTGCAGCGGCAGCATTCAGTCCCGAAAAGAACTGGAAAAGAAGGGGCTGGAAGATATAGTCCACCTGTATTTCCTTGGAAGAGACAGCCAGAAGCACAGCTGATTCGAGAGTCAGCAGAACTGCCATGACAGGTCCCTCGAATTTCACCCATTCCTTTTTTATCTGTTTGCCGAGTATAAAAAAACTTACAAAGATCAGTCCCAGCACAAATTTGAATACCTGAAATGAGAGGTCTTCATTTTCAATTTTCAGAATGTCCGAATAAATGCTTCTGGATGCAAGTATGGAGAAGAGTCCGGAAAGAAATGCCGCAGCGAGATCCGGGAGATATGTTCCGAAAAATATTCTCTTGTTCTGCAACGGAGAAACCGACTGAGGCTGTGATTTCATTCTGTCTTATCGCTAAAAATTTGGAGTCTGTAAAATTAATACTTGCATAAAAAACCTTGCTGAATTGCCATTTTCTTTTAGGAAATCTTTTATTCAAGCTGTTATTCCGGGAGAAATCATATATGTCCAAACCGTCGCTGCCATTATCAAAGCAGATCGCCTATGCAATCGGTCAGTTAGGCTGGTCCATTCTAATCAATATCATTGGATTCCAGCTTGTATATTTTTATCTTCCTCCCGGAGATGCAAATCTTCCTGAACTTATCGTAAAAGAGGCATTTTTGGGAATCGCCACAATAGGTCTGATTCTTGGACTTGGCCGACTCTGGGATGCAGTCACTGATCCGACCATTGCCAACCTTACAGACAGATGGGAATCGAAGTGGGGAAGGAGAATTCCGTTTCTTGCAGTAGGAGGACTTCCTGCAGCAGTTTCCTGCTGGCTTGTTTTCGTGACTCCGGACAAGGCTGTTACAACTGCAAATATTGTATGGATGAGCGTATCACTTCTCTTCTTCTTTCTTTTTCTGACTGTTTATGTGACTCCTTTTTTCGCAATGATTCCTGAACTGGGACACACGCCTACAGAAAGACTGAATATTTCAACGTATATTTCCATCACTTATGCGGTGGGGATCGGGATTGCAGCACAGGTTCCCAAGTTTGCCCAGAACATAAATGTAAATTATCCTCATCTGGAAAAATACCAGGCATTCCAGTGGGCAATAGGACTTCTCTGCGCATTTGCCTGTCTATGTATGTATTTTCCCGTGTTTGCAATCAAGGAAAAGGTCTACTGTGAATCAGTTCCTTCCAATGTTCCTTTCTGGGACGCTTTAAAGATGACTTTCAGAAACAGAGACTTTATCTATTTCGCAATTTCAGATTTTAACTATTTTCTCGCTTTGACTGTGCTGATGACAGGTATGTCCTACTATGTGACCGTTCTTTTGAATCAGCCGGAGACGCTGACAAGTGAACTGATGCCGGTTATGCTTCTTTCCTCTTTTCTCTGCTATCCTCTGGTAAACTTTTTTGCAAGAAAAATAGGGAAAAAAAATCTGGTAATCATAGGCTTTTTCATTTTTCTTTCAGTATTCATAGGTGTATACTTTTTAGGGTCTGAAGCTGTTCCTTTTTCACCGTTTGTTCAGGCTGCACTGATTGTAATTATTGCAGGAATACCGGCAGCAATACTCGGAATTCTTCCAAATGCAATTCTTGCAGACATTGCAGAACTGGATGCACTTAAGACAGGGAACAGAAAAGAAGGGATGTTTTATGCGGCACGAACTTTAATGCAGAAATTCGGTCAGACAATAGCGGGACTTTTCTTCAGCAGTCTCCTTCTTGTAGGCGGAGGAGTAAAAAAAGTGGAAAAAACTGATGCTGCTGGAAACAAGGTATTAGACAGGGAAAAATCCAATCTGATCGGAGTGCAGCTGACTGGACCGGTCTCGGCAGGATTTTGTGCATTGGCAATTTTTGCATTTATGAAATACCGTGAAAAGGAAACCCTGGAAGAGATAGCTGAAATACAGAAAAAAATTGAGTCCGGAGGGGCTATATGAGCAGTAATCGATATAGAATAGAAATTAATAAGCTGAAAAACGGGTATATTGAGGCAAAGCTGATAGATACCCTTACAAATCATCCGATTGAATTCAGGATCTGTGACACAGAGCAGTATGTTCAGAGCCAGATCAGCGACTGGCAGAAGAGATTCAGAATGAACGAACCGAAAGAAAACGGGAATGAAGAATAGTTCAGTATTTCTGCTGATCGCATTTCTCAGCACATTGCAGTTCTGCAATGTGCTTCCAAAACGAAAATTCTATTCCAACTACTTTACCCCCGGCTACCGATGTTCAAATGATACAGAATGGGATAATAAGGAAAAGCATAAGCTTTACAGAAAACTCTGGGAAAATCTGAAACTTGAGTACAGTCAGAAAAACAGGGAGATTGGATCTGTCCCGAATGTAATTGCGGGAAACAGTCTTGTTCACCTTCTTCAGGATGATATATTGAAAAGAGAATTTTCTGAATTCAATATTGCTGCCAGAGGAATTTCGGGAGATGAAACAACTACGTTTCTCGAAAGATTTGATGAAAACGTTCTGTCCCTTGGACCGAAGGTTTTAGTGATTGAAATTGGAGGGAATGACCTGATTCGAGGAAGATGTTTTCCTATGATCCAGAACAATGTCCGCAAAATCATATCCAGAGCGAAGGATTTTAATCCTAAGATAAAAATTGTGTTTCTTGCTGTTCCGCCTACAGGCAGTCCTGATCTTAATTCTGTAGTTCCCGTATACAATGCATTTCTTCAGAACCTTGTGAAGGAAACAGAAGGTGCTGTATATGCAGATACATGGAAAGATATGTTCGATTACAATACCCTTTCTATTCGGCAGGAGTATGTGAGAGAAAATAAAGATCCTCTTCATTTTAATGAAAAGGGATATGAGGTCTGGGCAAAAGTACTCCGTCCTCATCTTTCAAAGTGATCTATGTTTCTTCTTGTTCTTTCTGCGGTTCATTCTGAAAAAGAATTAAAAGATATATCAGAAAGCATTCTTAGAAGAAACTCAGTGCGTTTCAGCAGCATGTACGGAGTGAGCTCTGCAGTTTTTTCCGCAGGCTCAGAGAATATTTATGAAATCAGGAAAAAGTTTTCAGAACTGAGGGCTGATATAGTCTCTGTCAAGTCATTTTTCAGAAGGGAAAGAAAGACACTTTTTTCATTTGATATGGATTCCACTCTGATCGAGCAGGAAGTCATCGATGAACTTGCAGGCTATGCCGGCGTTTTTGATGAAGTGGCAAAAGTGACTGAAGAGGCTATGCAGGGGAAGCTGGATTTCAGAGAAGCTCTCGAAAAAAGATGTGCTTTCCTCTCTGGTCTTTCTGCGGATGTGTTCGATTCTCTTTACAGTAAACTTGTCATGAATGAAGGTGTTCCGGAATTTCTTTCAGAAATAAGGAAATACAATTCGGTGACGGCTGTTTTTTCGGGGGGCTTTGTTCCTATTCTCGAAAAGTTCTGCAGGGATTACGGAATCACTGAATTCAGGGCGAACAGCCTTGAAACAGTTTCCGGAAAGCTGACAGGAAAAGTTTTAGGCGAGATCGTGGACAGAGACAGAAAGAAAAAAAGTCTGATAGAACTTCGTGAAAAATACGGTATTTTGAATTCTGATACTGCTGCCTGCGGTGACGGTTCAAATGATGCTGAAATGATCAAGGAAGCCGGCATCGGGTTAGGATTTCATGCAAAGGAAGGCCTGAAGAAAAACATTCAGAACTGGATGGATTATGTGCCTCTTACCGGACTCCTGCATTTATATGAAAATTAATGATAAAAAAATTAATAAAATCAGCCTTTTTTATCAGCCTTTTTCTGTCATGTTCATCTCTCGAAAAGGTCCCTGTTCAGAAGGAGACTGAATTTCGCAGCCCTCTCAGCCGAAACCGTCCTGAAAAGGAAATACCCGGTTTCGGTATTTATGTATTTCAGACAGACGCCGGGGATTCTGAAAATGAGAGAATTTCTGCAGTTCTTTCAGAACTTCACCGGATCTGGAAGAAAGCAGGCGGGAGGCAGTGGACTGGTTCTCCCGGCGAAAAATTTCCGGAAAATACCGCTGTGCTCAAAACAGAATTTGAGACTGGTGAAAATGAAATTACAGTGATCCAGAAACCCCTGAATTCCGATTCTGCAGGCAGAATTGAATTTGGATTCAGGAGAAGGAAAAAAACCGGATTTTACGCATATATTCATGATAAGATCATTAAAAATAATGAACAGGAAAAATTTGAGGCTTTTGAGCTTTTCAGAATGCCGGGTACTGAAGTTTTGAAAAGTATTCTCCGAAATGCATCTCAGGGAACGCTGTCTGTTCTCACTCGGGAGAAAAATGCAAGGATGACTCTGACCGAAAGACATTCTGCATCAAAAAGAAAGAGGGAGATAAGGAAAATTCCCTCGGATATCCGTCTTTCTCCCGGTGAATACAGTGCAGAGATCAGAGGGAGAGGTCAGAAGAAAGATTACAGTTTCACTGTTTATCCAGGAAGAACTTCTGTCATCCGTTATGAACCTTATATTAAAGACGGATCGGTTTTTTTTTACAGCAATGCTTCCGGATACTCTGCCAGGATTGGAAATGAACAATCCCGAATTCCGGCGTCTTTTGTCAGGATGAACGGTTTTGAAGAAAAGATTTATGTGGAATCAGAGCATTCTGGAAGGACTTCCGTTTTTCTGCCTGCAGAGGAAAGCATTTCCAGATACCTTGTGCTTTCAGGACCGGTCAGTCTTCTGTCTGAAAAAAACAGCTTTATATGGAAAACAGGTGCAGACACTGAAGTCGAAACAGAGATGAAGGAATATCTCAGTTTCATAAACCATACAAAACAGTTCCGTGAGGACTGGTCTGGAAAAATCAGTCATTATTTTGTTCCTGAAAACGCTGAGCTCAGTGGAGGTCTTTTTGAAACCCAGGAAATGGGGCAGGGTACATGCTTTTTAGGAATCAGCTCTGGAACTCACTGGTACGGTTTCATTGCAGAAGAAGACAGGATTTCTGTCATAGATACACTTTCTTCTCCTAAGCCTGCAGCTTCTTACCGCATCCTCTCAGCAGAAGGAAAGGAAAAAAGAAAGTTATCCTTTCGTATCAGCAGAGCAGAGAACAGAATTGAACTTCTGATTGCAGGCGAGCAGGTGCATTCTTCATGGATAAACCCTGATCTGCCTTTCAGGATCGGTGCATACTCGAAAGGAGCGATATTCAACCGCATCAGTTTTCTTCATTCACTGGAAATTCAGTATGATTTCTGAAAAAATAAATGTATCCTTTTATCATTTTTTTATATCCTCTCTCCGCAGGCTTCTGCCTGCGGTGCTCCTGTATCTGATTTTCGGCTGCAGCGGGACAGAGGCTTTCAGAAAAAGCATAGTTCATGAAACAGTGAGTCCGGAAAATTCTCTTTTTCAGGAATTTTTCCGTGAAAACTGTACGGCTGTAATTGAAATGTACAGTAAAATTCCTGATAATAAAAAAAATATATCAGTCAGAAAGGCTGCAGCGGAATGCTTCCTGGAAACCGGAAGAAAAAAAGAGTATTTGGCAGAATGGAAGAAAATCGCATCTTCCGATGTACGCGAAAAAGCAAACTATGCAAGGACTCTATGGGAAAACGGAAATATGGAAGAGGCGTCTGCTCTTCTCAATTCCAGACCTTCAGGCATTCAGGAAATCATTCTTACATCCGAGATGAATATCAGGAAAGGGGAGCTGAACACTGCAGAGAAGGAACTCAAGGAAGCAGCTGAAAAATATCCTGCATACCGTTCAGTATGTTTCAGTATGCTCTCCGAGATTTATCTGATTCAGGGGGACAGAAAAAAATACAGGGACTTTCTCAAAAAAAGCAGAAACAGGAAACCGGAAAACACCGGTCCTGAAAAAGAATCCTATGCATCTGCAGAAAAATTCGGAATGGCAGGAGACAGGTTCTTTCAGAAAGAAAAATATATTGAAGCCGGTAAAGCCTACTCATCGGCGCTTGAACTTGAGCCGGACAATCTGTCCGTTTTGGAAAAGCTTGCCTGGACAGAACTTGCACTGAAGAATTACAGAAAGTCTGAATCTCTTTTTAATGAGATTCTGGAAAAGGAACCCTTGGACGGCTCTGCTGTTTCCGGACTTGCCTTCAGTCTCTGTCTTTCCGGAAGTTTTTTCAAGCTGATTGAAATTCAGAAAAGATTTTCAGATCTGACGGATGCATTTGATGCATTTTCTATTTTTGAAGAAATGAAAGGCAATATGGAAAAAAGCAGAATGTACAGCAGAACTGATTTGGAAAGAAAAAAGGATTCAATGTTTTCAGAAAGGATTAAAAAGAAACTGATCCAGTCTCTGAAAAAGCAGCTTACATTCTTCGAATCAGTCCGTCAGCTTGAAGAAAAAAAAGAATTCAGCAGCGCGGAAAAAATGCTTGAGTCATCCGAGTCAAGTTCCTCTGAGATTTCTGAATTCAGAAAAGAAAGGATTAAATTTCTGCATTCAGTTCATCTTTTTGAAAGCGGTCAGTATGAGGAAGCGGACGAAAAGCTGAAATCTGCAGATTCTAAATATACTCGGATGATCTCTGAATTCAGAAAGACAGAGCGAATTATTTCATCATACAAAATACTTAAAAAATATTTTGCGAATATCAAGAAAGCAGATCAGTTCTATTCTGAAAAAAAGTGGAAGGCGGCTTACCAGGAATATGAACCGGTTTACCGTAAGAGCGGAATATCTGCTGTTCTCGTCAGGTCCGCAGACTGCCTTTTTCAGGCAGGTGAGCGGGAGAAGGCGATTCTCCTTCTGAAAAAGGAACTGACAGATAAAAAAGATGATACGGAGATTCTTGAAGCACTTGGGATCTTTCATTCCGAACTGGGACAGAATGATGCAGCTGTGAAGTATCTTCAAAGTGCACTGAATGAAGATACTTCTGACCGGGCTGACTATCACCTTGGAATCATATATCTGAAGACAGATCCTGAGCTTTCACTGAAGCATTTTTCCAGGGCGTTTGCATTGAAACAGTCTTCAGTCTACAAGGCCGCTGAATCTGCTGCTCTGTTTCGACTGGGAAGACAGAGTGAAGCAGTCGAAGTTCTTCTGTCTGCCAGAAAAATGAAGGACTGGAGCAGTCTTTCTGAAACTGCTCAGGCAGTTCTGCTCTTCAAATCGGGAGAGTATTCTGAAGCGGAGAGAATGTTCGGAAAAATACTGAAGACTGATCCGTCCAGTTCAGATTCTCATTATTATCTTTCATTTATTACCGAATCTAAAAATTCTGAAGCTGCAGTTTCCTATGCAGAAAAGGCATATGCGGCCGCTCCTGAAAAGTTTGCATACAGAGAAAGGCTGATTCAGCTGTATTCAGGGCTTTCTGTTCTCAACGCTGACAGGAAAAAGAATCTTTCGCTTCTGCTGAAAAGCAGGAGTCCTGAAGGTGAAAGGTGGAAGGAGCTTTCAGCCGCCTCCGTACATGGAGAACCTTCCGGTGCGGTTTATAATGATGATCGGTTGTATTTTCATTATGATTTCTCCGTTCTTTCCTGGAATTCTGATTCTGATACCCTGGGTTGGAGAAAGGAGACGAAGGAAAAAATAAAGGAAATTATCACAGGAAGACATCTTCTTCTGAGAATGGAGAAGTCGTTTGTCCTGCTGAATTCGGGGGACGGTGAAAGGCTCTGGATACTGACTCCGAATGCATCCGCAATTGAAAGAGCGGAGTACGGCAGATTCATTTATTTTTCTGCATCGGTCGCGAACGGAGAACGTTATCTGTACAGAGTTGATCCTGAATCAGGAATCATTATGAACAGCAGAAGACTCAACTCATCTGAGGACTGGAGAGTATGGAATGACGGAAGAATCTTCATTATGGAAAATTCGGACAAGCCTGGATATTATTTCCTGAAGCATTACCTGAATCCTGCTTCCCGGAAAAAATATCTTCCTTTTAAGGCTGATTCTGTCTTTATTTCTTCGTCAGGAGCCCTGCTCGAAAGCGTAAAGTCAAAAGCAGTCTTCATTTATGACGAAAATTCATTTACAGAAATCAGCCTGAGACCTTCCTCTCAGACAGCCGCCGTTTCCGGAAGAAACATATTCTTTCTTGAGGGAAGGAAACTCCAGAGTTATGATGCAGCTTCAGGCAGGACAGAAGTTTTATATACGATGGATCAGAATGAAAAACTTGTATCTTTTACAAGTGACAGTTTTATATTCATGAAAAATAGAGAAATATTCATTATGAATTTCAGAACAGATGCGAAGGAGAAATTTTACCTTCCTGCCTCCAGGAATAAAACACCTCTGATTTATCTTCATTTCTGAATGGGAGTAATTGCGTCAGTCAGCCGCCTTGCAGTCTGCTGCGGCTGTCAGACGACTAAGTAATGGAATGCTTTTTTGTTCCGACTACTGTCTTTTCTTTGTTTCAGTCAGGCTGTATTCGAGTTCAGGAAAATTCTTTATCTTTCCGTTCAGTCTGTATTCTATCCTGTCTATATCCTTGAAATTGGCAAATATTGTCTTTTCGAGAGCAAGGAACCCTGATGAAAGGAGTTCTCTTTTCAGTTCTTTTGCTCTTTTCTTTTTCTTCTCTTCTTTTGCCTGAATGACTGCAAGCTTGGTCTGATCGCCTTCTTCTGCGATGTCATATCTGACTTCACTTGTATCCACCTTGATTGCCTCCATTTCCGAATTCAGTGTCTCTTCCCTGAAATCCAGAATCAGCAGACCGTTTCTTTTCCAGAAGGTAATCAGAGCATAATGAAGATTTGGAAGCTTTTTAAAATTTGTATTCAGATCTTTTTTGTTCAGGTTTTCTTCTGTTTCATAGTAAGGCGGTTCACCGACTTCAGTAATCAGTGACACCAAGTCCCTCTTAAAATCACCGGAGAGAAATACCTTTCTTTCAGAAGTGAAAACTTTTTTCTGAGCGTCCGCCAGAAATACCTCTGCCTTTTTTCTTTTGTCTCTGGCAGAAAAACTGAAATCATGCAGGCTCCCCGGAAGCAGAAGTCTGAACGGATTTGCGTCAGCAAGAAAGAAAGACAGAAAAAAAAGCCCACCTCCTATGATGGATACTGCAAGAAAAAAATATGTTCTGTTTCCTGTTTCTGCAGATGCATTTTCGTACAGCCGGTCATATACAGAGACAATGTTCTTAATCATTGGTTTTTCTTTTATGGACATAAAGTTTAATACCTTCAGCGATTCCTTTTGCAATTTTCAGCTGTACTGTCTCGTCTGCGAGAAGCCTTGCTTCTTCAGGATGAGTCAGAAAGCCCAGCTCCACAAGTACTCCCGGCATAAGACTGCCTCGAAGCACCTGCAAATTCATCTTCTTTACACCTCTGCTGAGAATTTTAGAGCCTATACTCTCATACATTTTTTCATCCAGAGAATTAGCAAGCAAAATGCTTCTTCTCTGTATCAGAGTTGCTTTCATATCACTCTGAATTTTCTGGACAACAGGGGGTCTTTTTACGTCAATCAGGTTCTGGGTAATGATTGTTTTTTCCCTGTTTTCCGGCGTTTTTCCCTTCTGTTCCAGATAATAGATTTCATAGCCTTTGGGACTCTCATTTCTGACTTCTACGGAATTGCAGTGCAGACTGATATAGACGATATTCTGGGTTTCTTTCAGGTTTTCATTTGCAAATTTAAACCGGTCTTCCAGACTCACATCCTCATCCTTGAGCCTGGTATACTTGATTTTTACTGCAGGGTATTTTTCCTTGAGCAGCTTTCCCAGTATCCTGCTCATTTTCAGAGTATAATTTTTTTCAGGATCTCCCAGAATGGACATGGCTCCCGGGGCCTTGCCTCCGTGACCGGGATCAATGATGATCATATCCAGATCAATGATCTCAGGCTCTATTTTGAAATTTCCATACAGATTTACCAGAAGCTTTCCGCGAGACTGTCTGTAGGAGACCTCATTTTCCAGAAGATTCTTCAGTGCAGACTCGGCTATTTCCAGCGGAATGAATATTTTTTCATGTATATATTTTACAGGTTTGGATGCTTTTTCCACCATTCCCCTGTAATTGTAGTAGGAAGAATTGACCTGAAAAAGAATGGACTCCCCATTGTTCCCTCTGATTTCACCGTTCATCGTCGGTCCTTTCATGGAAACACTGAGACCTGAAGTTTTTGCCTTCAGGTCATCAAAGTCGACATAAGAACCTTTCAGAAGCGGTATCTCTTCTTCGGAGGATACCGAAAAAGATAAGGAAATTATCAGAGTCCAAAAAAAGACTTTAATCTTTGCCACAGAGAAATCTTCTTAGGTTCTTCCTGTCGGTAATCATTGATATCGAAAAGATTTCTTTTAGATTTATCATATGATTTGTCTTTTGAGCCAGAGATCTCAGCTTTTTTCTCAGTAACTTTATGCACTTTTGCATTCTGAAATTTTTTTGAGTTTTTATCCGGTTTTTTCTTTGTATTTTCCTTTCCAAGGACAGTGTCTGCCTTCTGTATCAGATCTATTGCTTCATCAACAGATTCCTTAAGGTCTTTCTTGACGGGAAAGGATTTTTCCTTGAACTTCCTGTCCTTATTATTCCTGTTCCTGTCTTTGTTTTTGTCAAAGTTCCTGTCATTTCTCTTTCTGTCCGGTTTCTGTCTTTTGTCTTTAGGAGTAAATTCCTGAATTCTCTCCCCTGGAACGACAAAGGGCTCAAATTCTCCTTTGGGCATTTGAAGATAGGTTTCTTCCACATGGATCGATTCCAGCTTGGAGCCGAGCATCTTCTCTATTTTTTCCAGTTCAGTATAGTCCTTTTCGGAGCAGAAACTTACTGATCTTCCTGTTTTTCCTGCCCTTGCAGTTCTTCCTATTCTATGTACATAATTTTCTGTATCCATCGGAAGATCGTAATTGTAGACTACTTTGATATTGTCCACGTCAATCCCTCTGGATGCCACGTCAGTCGCAATCAGGTACTTGTATTTTCCAAGCTTGAAGTCTTTCAGCAGACGAATCCTTTTTTTCTGATCCAAGGTGGAGGAGATCCCTGTCACAGGGATTCCGTGCCTTCTCAGAGTGCTGACCAATTCAGGAATCATTACTTTGAGATTAGTGAAGATGATTCCGAGTCCTTCTTCCTTGTCTTCCAGAATCGAATTGATCAGAAAGGCCATTTTTTCATCCCTTCCCAAATGCACAATTTTCTGGTCGATATTTTCTGTGACTACCTTGTCCGGTTCAATTCTGATTTCGACAGGATCCCTGAGATAGTCGGATGCAAGTCGGACTACATAGTAGGAAAGGGTGGCGGAGAAAAGCATAACCTGCTTTTCTGCAGGGCACTGCCTCATTACATACCGAACATCCTTTATAAAACCCATATCAAACATTCTGTCTGCCTCATCCAGGATAAAAAAACGGATGTTTCCCAGTTTAAGTCCGCCTGAACGTATATGATCGATCAGTCTTCCCGGCGTGGCCACTACGATATCGTATTTTTCTGATATCTCCTTTTCCTGTTCCTTGTACCCTGTCCCGCCTATGATTGTTGCAACTTTTTTATCTGTTTTTTTCAGAAGTTTTTTGGCTTCTTCGCAGATCTGAAGGACCAGTTCTCTGGTAGGAGCCAGGATGAGTGCTGCAGGACCTTCCAGTTTTTCATTCAAAAGTCTGTCGATTACTGGAACTAAAAAGGAAATCGTTTTTCCTGTGCCTGTCTGGGCAAGGCCCGTAATGTCCTTGCCGGACAGCCCGGCAGGGATTGCCTGCTCCTGGATTGGTGTCATATCTGTAAAATTGTTTTCTCTGAGAGCCTGTTTCAGAGCATCATGTAATGAGAGCTCATCAAATTTCATTTTTTTTCCTTGCCAGAATCTGAACTGTGTCTCCGTAACAGCTCAAATCTGCTAATTTTCTATAAAAGTATCTGAACGGGAAACTGCCTCTCCAGCCCTTGTCTCTGGCAGGGTGATAGGACATCGGTTTTTGAAAAATAAGTTCAGCATTGAATTTCCGAAAGATCTTTTTCAGTGAATCCGGAGAATAATCTGCAAAATGATCTGTCGGATGGGTTTTGAACCATTCTTCTGAATCAGTTCGAAAAGTTGGACCATTCAAGGATGGCAGAGCCAAAAATAGGAACCCGCCGGGTTGCAGTAATGAAAAAATTTTTCTCCATGAGGCTTCCTGATCCGGAAAATGCTCCAGAACGAAAAATGCACAGATGATATCAAATTTTTTTTCTGTATTGAAATCCTCAAATGGAACACAGTCGACATCCAGCCCCATTCTTTTTGCATACTCTGCTTCTGTATTCGAGATTTCAAGCCCTTTTGCGATTAAATCTTTTTTTTTGGCTTCTGACAGAAAGAAGCCTGCTGCAGAGCCTATTTCGAGCAGTGAGAGTCCTGAGAGCCGAGTTTTTTTTTCGAGTACTGCAAGACGTTCTCTCGCCATTTTTCTCAGATTTTCTTCATCTTCGTAATAGGTCTTATTGTACTGTGCTTTGAATTCCTCAGTGAAGTAACTGTCAGAATATATCCGTCTTTCAGCCTTCAGATAAAAACAGGCACCTGTATCTGTGCAGATTTCATAATACTCGGGATGCGCAGGATGGGGTTTTCTATTAAACAGATTCATACGGATTTTATACTTTCAGTGTTGCCTTAAGCCTGATCCTTACAACATTTGTGTGGTGTATATTGTGTTTCAGCAGAAAATGGTAGAACATCCGGATGCTTGCACCGGAGATAAACGCAGTAAATTTGTCCATATCTTCCTCAGTTCTTTTGGAGAGAGACTGCACAACCTTTTCAGAAGACAGAAGCATCTTTTCTATCAGTTTTTCTCTTTCCTGTTCTGAAAAAGGCTCTGATTTCAAATAGGAGCCGTATTCACTGATTCCCGGCCTGTTTGTTGCCTGAAGTCTTTCCAGGCTGTCAGTATTATTCGGTTTCGGCCAGATTCTCAGCACCCATTTAGGCAGCTTTGACCAGATTACGATCAAAAAATTTGTCTTCGTAACATGCATCAGATTTCTTTTGGCACTCCAGCCCTCAGGCACTCCGTCTGATGTGAACAGATCCAGAGGAACAGATCTGTAAAAATCTGCAAGTGATCTGTGAACTTCTCTGATCTGATTTTCCAGATCCGGAATGGTTCTGCTGTGGCGTAAAATAGGAAGAGTCTGCATAGGATCATTGGCTTTTCCGGACTTGGAATTGAAAAGATTTTTTCTTTTCCTGACTGCATAAAAATGAGTGGTGCAGACAGGACTCAATTCATCATAGTGTACGGAGGATTATAATAATGCTCCAGCTGATTTGGAATTTTCTGGCATACACGGGTTTCTTTCATCTGAAGAAGACATCCGAACAGAAATATCTTATACTTACGAACGGTACTGCAATATTCAGTTTTCTGTTCAATCTGGCAGTTACAGGGTTTATTTTCTTTTCAGGCCAGAAGGCTGTTCCTTATTTTAATCTGGTTTTCTTTTTTCTGATACCCTCCGTACTGTATTTGAATTCAAAGGGAAAGTTCAAGTCGGCCAAGACGGCACTTTTCATTCTGACTCATATTTACATTCTTTATCTCTGCTTTTATTTCGGTTACCAGTCAAGAGATCATTTCTATTTTCTGATTCAGACATTCATATGCTTTTTTATGTTCAACAGGTCGGAAAAGAAATTTCTGATCATCGTAATCCTTGCCAATATGCTGAGCTTCAGTCTCTTTGAATTTTATTTCAGGGAGCTTCCCCCTATCGGAGGAGCCGGAATTTTCTCTTCGGAAAATATGAACCGATTTATCGACTTCAGTTTTGCTCTTTCGTTTCTGATCTGTCTTTTTCTGGTATATTCCATATTTCAGAAATCAGAAATCCTTCTCGAGTCAGAGCATGAAAAATCGGAAAAACTTCTGGAGAATATACTTCCCGTTTCCATCATCCGAAGACTCAGAGAGAATCCTGATCTGATTGCTGAACGGTTTGAGGACTGCACTGTCCTGTTTTCCGATATCGTAGGCTTTACTCAGCTTTCGAGGACGATGCCCGCTGATGATCTGGTCAATCTTCTCAATGATATTTTTTCGCGGTTTGATGATCTTGCCGAAAAATACGGGCTGGAAAAAATCAAGACAATAGGGGATGCCTATATGGCTGCAGGAGGTCTTCCTGAAAGAGATCTGCTTCATGCAGTGAAAGTTGCTGAATTTGCCCTGGAGATGAGACAGATAGTGGAGGACATCGGCAGGGAAAAAAAGATACCCATACAGATCAGAATAGGAATTCATTCAGGAGATGCTGTTGCAGGAGTGATTGGGAAGAAGAAATTTGTATATGATCTCTGGGGAGACAGCGTGAACACTGCTTCGAGAATGGAAAGCTTCAGTCTTCCAGGACAGATACAGGTCTCTGAATCAACATACAGCAGAATTCAGGAATTCTTTGTTTTGGAATCCAGAGGATTTCTGGAAGTCAAGGGACTGGGGCAGGTGAAAAGTTATTTCCTCGTTTCAAGGAATTCCAGACAGGAGTGAGATTATAATGAAAAATATTGCGAAAATATTCTTTTCTCGGTGAGAAGATTCCTGAAATCATCCGGATTGAGAGCATCGCTGAAAAGTCTTCCGCTGAAGTTGGCACAGTTCAGGTTTTTCATAAAGTTCAGCTGTTCCCTGTTTTCAATTCCCCCTGCGTTTACCTCCAGTTTCAGTTTCTGACCCATTGCAACAATTGCACTTACAATGGCCGCATCCTGGTAGTTTTCTGTCACCTGCGAGATAAAGCTTCCGTCAATATTGATTTTCTGTACAGGAAGGCTTTTGATTTTGGCAAGAGAAGATGTCCCTGCTCCGAAATTGTCGAGTGAAATGGAAAGCCCCAGTTCTTTCAGGCTGGTAAGAATTTTCACGGCTTCCTGTGTGTCTTTCATAATGACATTTTCCTGAATTTCTATTTCAAAAAAATTTCCTGGAATTCCGTTCTTTTTCAGAATGTTTCTTACTGTCGTAATCAGTTTCTCATCATAAAACTGTCTTGCGGAAAGATTTACGGCCACAGGCACAATATCCGTTCCCGCTTCCTTCCATTTTTTCAAATCCTGACAGATGGAATGAAATACCTTGTATCCGATCAGAATCAGTATCCCCGAGTTTTCTGCCTCTTTCATATAACTTGCAGGGTAGATGATTTCACCCCCGCAGTTCCATCTGAGAAGAGCCTCTGCTCCGCAGATTTTATGTGAAGCTGAATCGATTTTCGGCTGGTACTGAATGAAGAATTCATCTTTTTTCAGAGCCTTGTAAAGTTTTGTCTCGAGGGCAAAACTGTCTGCGAGATGAGAAATCATTCCGTCAAGAAACTCTCTGAATTTGTTTCTTCCGCTGGCCTTTGCTGAATACATTGCAATATCAGCCTTCTGCACTGCATCTTCTATATTATCGTCAAAGTCCTTTGCCTTGCATGTATAGACTCCGACGCTTGTCGTAATGAAAAGTTCATGTTCTGCCAGGTGAAACGGGATACGGAATGTGTCAACAAGTCCTGCAGAATATTCCAATGATGTTCTGGGATTTTCCAGATTGTACAGAACTACAAGAAACTCATCCCCGCCGAGACGGATGACTGCAAATTTTTCGAGAGGCAGAAAAAGATCTATCAGTCTGTCTGCAGCCTGTCTGATCAGATTGTCTCCTGCATTGTGTCCCAGATTGTCGTTGATTTCCTTGAATCTGTCCAGATCGAGAAGGATCAGTGAGATATATGTTTCTCCGTCCTGTCTGGAAATGACGGATTTCATTTTTTCATTCAGAAATCTTCTGTTGGGCAGTCCTGTCAGACTGTCATGATTTGCAGCATATTCAATTCTCTGCTCGTTTCTTTTCTGATCGGAGATATCGATGCCGTACCTCAGCACTTTTTCAATTTCACCGTTTTCGTCAATGATCGGAACGATTGTCTGCAGAATATAGATTTCAGGGAAATCAGGATACAGTCTGAATTTTTCCTCGTACTGGATTTTTTCTCTGTTCTGAATTGATTTTTTCAGTCGCCTTTCTCTGACTTCTGCGATTGCAGGGGAGATGCTTCTTCTTTCGCACCATTCCTTGTCCGTCATCCCGATGAGAGAATTTCTGATTTCAGGATCTTCTTCCATTGCCTGGTTGATGAATTCAAACTGAAGGTCCCTGTTGAAAAGGGCAATTTCAACGTTCAGATTCTGAAAAATTTCCGTAATCAGAGAGTCAGTCTGGATCATGTGTTTTTCAGCACTTCCCGTATGATTTCTGAGGTATCCGAAATTCCTTTGTCTTTTGCTTTTTTGTATTCTTTTTCAGCTGCCTTTTCTTCAAATCCCAGCTGAATCAGTGCAAGCACTGCAGGATCAGTTCCCGAAGGCCGAGCTGATCGGCGGCGATGCGGATTTCGAG
>DAORDI010000043.1:0-27827 GCA_035345895.1 Leptospiraceae bacterium | reverse complement strand
TCATATCATCTGCAGGAATAAGGCTCCCGCATTCTTTACAGTAAAGTTTCATAGAGTATAAGTTTTTCTTAAAAAGAGTTTCTGTCAATAGGTTTTGATGAGAGCATACTTGAAATCATTTGCGACGCCAGATGTTGAAGCTGGCCGTCGCTATATAGAGGAGCCGAATTTCCCTCAGGGAATCAGCGGGTTTTTCTTTCGTACCAATCGTCGTTCGGATTAGGAGTATTTCTTCCGTCCACCTGCACCCAGTAGTAAGTATTTCCCATCATTTCTTTTACTCTGGCATCAGGAGTATTTGCATAGGATACAATTTTTCCAGTTGGAGTTTTTGTCGATCCGCTGAGAGTATATTCCTTCGGAATACCGCTAGATGCCGGAACTGATTTTGACCAGAAATACAGATAACGTGCCCAGACGTGTTTGTTAGTCTGATCTGTTCCGCTGAGCCAGTAAGATGCTGGGTTTTGAAATGCAACGATTGTCTGAAGTGCAGTATTTGAGTCACCGACACCTGTATCGGAAATTGCAGAAGTCTTATACATTGTTACAAGGAGGTTGTTCTTGCTGATCATATTGTAAATATAACATCTTACAACTTCACCGTTCCAGTCATTGCTTCCATCCTTAGTTCCATTGCAGCTGGAATAAGAGCTTCCGTATTTATCACCTAAATAAGACTTTCCGTCTTTGCTGAAAAATGGATCCAGAAGTTCCAGACGTTTAGGCATAAGTTTAATTTTTGAAGAGTTTGCAGCTACATAATCGCTCACAAGTTTAGCTGTATTTGCTGCCAACTGACTTCCGAGAGAATGTCCGGCAAATCTCACTTCAGAACCTGTATAATTTGCCATCATAGCAAGGTACTGATCAAATGCCAGAGCTGCTACACTTTTTGTCGGTGTATTTGCTGTTCCATAGGTCCCGTCACTCAGTCTGTAACGCATTCCTTTGGGCCCGCTTGTGCTCCAGATTTTTGCTTCTGCATCCTTGACCTCATCCTCATCGGCCAGCTGATTCCAGTAAAAAATTGCTACGTTCCATCCGTCCGCTTTCCATTGAGCAATTGTATCGACGCTTGCATTGCCGTTTGTAGTATCAGTATATATGAATGTCTCTCTGGAATAGTTTTTCGCAGATGTACCTTTCTGCCAGCCGTGAAAATACAGCACAGTGGGCTTTGAAGGGTCATAAAATGAAGTACTTACGCTGTTTGCTGTACCGTTCGCAGCAACAGCATCAGCTGTTTGATTATTTGTACTGAACCAGTAAAATCCATAATCAAGTGTATCTGCAACTGCATACAGTCCTGACGAACTGAATCCGATGAACATTGCCGCTGAAGCAAGCGCAATCTGGAAAAATTTTCTCATTTGAATATCCTCTTTCGTAGTTAATTTCAGGCGGACCCGATCTTATTCTGAACCGTTTTACAGAACAAGTTTACTATCCTAAAACGCTATTAGGCAGATCAGGCACGAATAAAACATTGCTTTTGAATATGCCCAAAAAAGAAAAACGGTCAATCATAAATTTACTGATGAGCAGAAATATTTATTGATAAATATCAAATTTCAATAAGGCCGACCGCAGCATCTCCCTATCCGGCACCGCGTCCTGAAATTTACTGCATTCAAATGACTGTCTGTATGAAATATTTTTGAAAGATTATATATTATATAATTATAATATATTCATTCAAAAAAATGAGTCTTTGCTTTTACTGGAGCATGAATTCAGGCTTCTGTGAAAAACGGCTGATTCCTCTTTTTTCCTCTTCTTCAATTTCATCAGCCGTTTCCTTTCCGAAATAGGATTCTTTCAGTTTCTTCAGTTCCTGCGAATATTCCTCCTGACTGAGATCTGATTTTTCCTTCAATGCACCGGCTTCCTTTAAGTACTGCTGACCTTTTTCCCAAATGGAAAAACTTTTTCTGTCCCACTCTTCCAGCTGATTCAGACGTTCTTCGGGTATGCCTGCAGAGCGTCTGATCTCTCTCATTTTTCTTTTTCGCTGATCAGCCGACATTGAACGTAAACTGGACTGAACCTCGGGTGAAGAAAGGAAAATTTCACCGAATTGAATAAATTCATCAGTCTCACCTTCCTGCGGATTCGGACGTGAAGCTTTTATATTTGCAATTTCTTCTTCAAAGGAACGAATTTTTTCATCCAGACTTTTCCTGCCTGATGAACTTTTTGCGATCTTCTGTTCCATATTTTTTATATATCTTTCGCCGGCATAGAGCTCCTCAACGGCATCAAAACCGAACAGTTCCTGCCTTTTCTGCCAAAGAGCATCCTCCTGCTCTTTTTTATTCTTATAGTTTCCTGAATTGGACTGAAATTCCAGAAAGCTTCTGTATTGAAGAAGATTTCTCAGATACTGTACAATCTGCTCTAAACGTTCAGGAAAGGATGCTTTCACGGTTTCTTCAAAGCAGCTCATAAACAAAACTTCATTAAAAGAATTCGGATTATTGTGCATCACCATCTGCCTGCAGTAACTTTCGATACGGGAGGTCAGAGAGTGGATGCCAGTGTGCCTGTGAATCGTCTTTGACTCTTCGTCCTGGAGCAGCTGAATAAAACTGAGGATCTTCTCTGAGGTATATTCAGCGTCATCGGTCAGCTGAAGACTGATGAAAGCGGATACAGCAGTTTTCTCTGCAGAACTTTCATTGACTTGACCGCTTTCTCTCTTATGGGTGCTTTTCTTTTTTGAGAACCCTGCATCATTTAAAAGAAAGATTCCTAAAATCAGAGTAAGCACTGCAGGCATAAACAGAGCCGCCGTACTTTTGATATTCACTGGATTAATCCGGCCTTTTCTGTCCGGATGCTGCCGGATTCACAATTGAATAGATGCGCTCTGATCTGCTCTCAGAGATACTTCTCCCTTCCAGCTTTGTCCTGACTGAATCTCCCAGATGTTCCTTCACAGTTTCTGATACATAAATTCCGTCTTTTTTTCCAAACAGAGATATTTTTAATGATGATATAATTTTATCCTGTGCAGGAATAAAAATTTTTCCTGATTCCTCAGATTTTAGTGCAGAAAGATTTTCAACCGTAATCCCGATTTTTATTCTGACCAAGGGCAGTTTTCTTTTTTTTCTGCTTATATTTTCCTTATGTATATAAGAATATATTTTCATTGCTCCGTATATACAGTCTTCCAAGTCTCTCTGATTTCTGAAACTGCTCAACCGGCAGGATGCAGTAAAACCGGAATCCTGAAAAATTCCGGTCAGACTGAATTCATTTATCACTGAGTTTATGAAATTCAGAAGACTGCCGTAATCGTCCTTATCGGAAATGCTTTTTTTACTTCCTGGACTAGCCTCCAGTTCAAGACCGACTGTCATCACAGAAGAAAACTCAGATTCGATAAAAATTCCTTTGCGCATATTTTCCAGGATTTCTTCAGAATATAATCTTTTAAGGACAGGATTTATCCAGGAACTTTCATTTTCTGCGGCAGTTCTGCCTGTATCGGCAATGACTGAGCTTTTATGGACTGCGGCCCAGACAAAAAAAGAAACACCTGCATTCAATGCGACAGTCTGAGCGACAAGGCTCCATGAATTCGGTCTATAATTTATTTTCCATATATCTGTAAAAGGCAGGACTCCTGTTTGAACCAATACCAGCATCAATGCAAGCCCTGCAGCCCCGGCAATTCCAGTGAATGCACCTCTCCACCAAAGCGGATCGGACGCGGAAATGGCAGTTATAAATGTCAATGACAGAATCCAGCTTGAATAAGAAGAGCCTGTAACGTAGATGATCATTAAGCAGTTCAACACATCCAGACTGGCCGGAACAAGCCAGATTGCGGAATATGTCCTCTGAAAGAGCGGGTGCATTTCGCTCAGCACCAGCCATAAGACTGAAATCAAAAGATGCAGGCTCATAAGAATATTTACTGCTGAAACATTTCTGCTTATGTACAGTACTAAAATGCTGAAAACTATTCGGGCAAAATCAGCATATCTGAATTTTTCCCTTTCTTCACGTTCCAACTCTTTTTCACTTTTCATAACAGAAGATCATCCTTGAAAACCAAAGAATGAACCGATATTCTGATTTTCAAATAAAATCCGGGAAAGATAATAATTTTTCAGACATTATCCGTATGAATATCATCTTCAGATCAGAGTCAATGCACCAGGGGCTCAATGCTCGGTTCTTCCGTTTCATAGGAAATTCCTGCGAATGTATTTAAAACTGCCTTAAAAATCACTTTTGCTCCCTGAACGGGAACTGCCATTCCGATCTGCTTGCGCACTTTTTCCTTGGAGCCGCAGAATACAAAATGATCAGGGAATGTCTGAAGTCTTGCTCTTTCTCTGTTGGTAAGCGCTCTGTTTTCCGACCAGTGATAGACATGAGTCCCGCCTCCCCCGCTGCCTGTCACCGTATAGGAAGGTTTGCCCGGATCAAGCCTTCTGTAAATCTGACTGATCTTTGCCCCTTTTACATTTAAGCGCAGATGCTCAGGAAGATCCGCATTGAATGCATTCTCTCCAGGTCTGATATATTTGAGTCTTTCAATGACTGCCTGAGACTGCTTTGTCAGTTCATTGTTCGGTGCATCGGAAGGAATCGTGGGAACAGTCAGTGCCTTTTTTGCAGAGATATCCCAATCAGAATATTTTTTCGAAGAAGGGATTCCGAACCGGAGATGCAGATCCTTTCGTATGCCGATGATAATTACTCTGTGTCTATTTTGGGGTACACCGTATCTCTCAAACTTATAGTAATGAGGAAACACATCATACCCTGAATCAAAAAGAGCTTTAAGAATCATATCAAATGCCTTGCCTTCATTTGAATTTCTGAGTCCGCCTACATTTTCTGCAAGGAACCAAAGAGGCTGAAACTTTTTCAGAACCTTGACTCCATAAGTGTATAAGGGACCATACGATCCGTCGAGTCCCTTCTGCTCCCCCACCATACTGAAATCATTGCATGGGAAGCCGAAAGCAAATGCATCAATAGGATTTAATGAATTTATATCCAGTTTTCTGACATCCTTGCAGATGACAGATTCCGGATTTTCCGGACAGATATTCCTTGCATAGGTATCACAGGAATCCCGGTCAAAATCGCTTGCCCATTCATGGGAAACTGAATATTTACCGTCATCTGAAAGCGAATTTACGGCAGCATAACCCAGCCCCCCCGGCCCGGAAAAAAGCTCACCCAGTCTGAATCTTTTTGTCTTCACGAGCAAGAACCGGCAATACTCCGAAAACTTCCTGCAGGCAGATCAGCTGAATTAAAGAATTCTTTCCAAGACATAGTTGCAATGAAAATCACTGAGCCAGAAATACAAGTGGTTTTTAAAAATTAACGCCAGGGATGCACACCCATTAATCCTTGACATTTTCTTTTTACTGAATAATAAGTTCTTTATGAAATATATCAGACAGACTGTAAACAGAATTGGAATACTTGTTCTGTTTTTCCTTTCCGACTGTATGACCGTTGTCTCCTTTACCCAGGACAGATTTTTCTTTTATGATTCAAGAGAAAAGAAATGCACGGACGGGACTCCTTATGCCCTGATTTACGGAGGAATCCGTGCTGATGCCGATTTTATCCTCAAATCAGCAAACAAGGAACACCATCCGCACAGTATGGCTCCTGACTGGCTTGTTCTGACTCTGTCACTGATTGATTCTCCGTTTGCCGCAGCGCTGGATACTGTGTTTCTTCCGGTCACTGCTCCCAGAGCCTATCTGAGATTCAGAGATCTTGAAAAAATGAATGAGAAACTGGAAAAACTGACTCCGGCTGAACTGAAGAAAAAAGAAGAAGAGATCATTGCCTGCGAGACTCTTTAAACTGCTGAGGATCAATAAGGAGAGAAAGAATACATATTGACTCAGCAAAGAGACTGCTTAAACTGAGAAAAGGAGTCATAAAATGAAAATAGCAATAAGCATAAAAAATCAGAAGAAGGCTGCACAGGCTCTTGAGATGCTCAAGGACCTTGCTTATATTAAAACCGAGATTATATCATAGAAAACTGACCGGAGATACAGAAGAAAGAAGACTCACGCAAGACGATTCTGAGGAAGAAGATCATCCCTGTCCCGGCATAAAAGTTTCAATGGATGTCTTCGTCTGCAGGTCCTCTGAATTTGGCAGATCTTTTATCTGCCCATTCTGTATTACATACGGATGTCTTCTTCCCTTAAGATTTTCGTATGGATATATATCATCATTTGAATTTAATACAATTTCATTATTTTTTTCCTGAATCCATCTGATCTTGTTCTGACTGATCCAGTCTGTAAGATCATATTCCTGAGGCTCCCGTCTTTCACCGACAAATGTGGCAGAAGAAACCATTTCATCCCGTGCACAGTATTCCTCTCTTGCCCATCCTGTCATAAAATCGCTTTGAGAAATATATTCCTTCGAAAAATATGTGACGGGATATCCTGTATACTTTTCTGCAATATTGACAGAGCTGATGACAGCAGTAACTCCTTCCCTTTTCAGAATTCTGGGTTTGACGAACGGGACTTCAGCACCCATATAGATTTTATTCCTGATAAAGCTGAATGCTTTGATTTTTTCAGGAACAGGGTTTTCATTCAGATTCAATGCACCGTCCAGTGCATACAGATGCCCGCATTTTGAATCATCAGTGACAGGTTTACAGTCATCATACTCCATTACCCAGAAACTTGCATTCAGTGTGAATACCCCATGTTTGATTCTTGCCCAGATCTTTCTTTCACAGTATGGACAGACTGCAACCAGAACATCCGGACTCGGTGCTGCGATCAGCCTGCTGAATTCCTCTGTCTGAAGCCGGAAATAAGGAAGTCTTTCCTTTGAAGGGATTTCCTGGATATCCCTTTCAAATTCATTCATTTTTCTTTCCGCTTTTTCATAATCTTTGACAGAAGCAAGTCTCAGGCTTGCATCCTGAATATTTGTATATTTATATATATTTATTGTATGCATTCAGAATTCAATGAAACAGATTAAGCAGACAAAGCCAGTCTTTATGGCAGCCTGAAATATTTCATTTCTCACAGGTTTAATCTCTTCTTTATACAGATTATTTCGAATTCAAAAAAAGTCTAGAGACTTTTATCAGATTTCTGCTGCTCCAGCTGACCGTTTTTTGTACCTTGCTAATGTCAGGTTCACCCAAATTCATAACGGTATTCTGTGCAGACTGTCAAATCCACCTTCCCTGCCCTTTCCCTTCCAAAAAGATGAGATTCGAGTAAAGGTTTTACAAAAAAGCGATTCCCTAAGGAAAAAAGGGGATAATTTTTTCCCGAATTCCCAATGCCCGAAAGGCAAAGCGCAGCAGCGGCTCCATAGCCTGCGAGATCAGAAATCCTGATTTTTATATAGACTTAATTCTGATTTTGAAAAAAATTGAGTTTATCGGTCTTCCGAAACGACATTAAAGGACGCAGAATGATAAAATATTATTTAATCATTATCTTTACATTAATTGCAACAGGCCCCCTGTCTTCACAGGACAGCTCAGATGAACCGCCACGCATTCCTACGGTAACGAAGCCTTCTGTTCCAAGCCCAAAAGGATTCAGGAACATTAAGGAAGCGAAAGGAGATCTGGACGGGGACGGAAAAGAAAATTTACTGATTGTATATGAAACTGACAGACAGACTGATTTAGGAAAAGAAAGACAGATTCATATATTCAGCAAGGACGACAGGAAATGGAAACTCCAGAATAAATTTACAGGCCCTGTTCTTCCCAGTGAACACGGCGGTATGATGGGAGATCCTTTTCAGGACATCAAAATCAAAAAAGGCGTCATCATCATTGAGCAGAGCGGAGGAAGCCGTGACAAATGGAGTTATGTTCACAGATTCAGAAAACAGAACAATTCCTGGCTGCTCATCGGTGCAACGGTCGATACATTCACTCCCTGCGAAAAATCTGACAAGTACGATTATAATCTGAATACAGGAAAAGTGGAAGTGGAGTCTTCTGTAATGAAATGTGATGAGAACGGTGAAGAGAAAGGCAAACCGAAAACAAAGAAGTCCTCCTTCACTCTGAAGAAAAAAGATGTTCTGATGGAAAACTTCAAAGCAGGAGAAAATGAAGTGAAGATTCCCAGCAGGAAGGATGCTTCCTTTTTTTACTGATCCATCTGTTTTAAGGGTGATTTTTCCATTCACCCTTAAACAGTTTCCTGTAATCTGATATTAAAAGATTTCGAGACATTCAGTTTATTGATATTCAGAATCAGTACGATAAATATTCTTATTATAAACACTAAATACATATTCTGCAAAGACTCCAGGATAAATGCAGACTTGCTGCACTGCACCGTAAGCGAAATTTGTTTGTAAATTTAAAATATAGATCTGAATAGTATAATTTTTGATGGACAGAATTTCTTCTTTATGAAGACTGTGAGCCTTATCGGTCATCCGAAATATCATCAAGGAAACAGAATGAAAAAGTATCTCTTAATTTTTGCTGTGATTTTCTCAGCAGGATCTATCTCCTCGCAGGAAAGTTCAGATTTCCCGCCGCTGATCCCGACAGTGACAAATCCTTCCGTCCCAAGTCCGAAAGGATTCCGTAATTTCAAGGAAGTGAAAGGGGATCTGGACGGCGACGGAACCGATGAACTTCTCGTTGCGTATGAAGCAGAAAAAGAAACTGATTCCGGAAAAGAAAGACAGGTTCACATATTCAAGAAGGAAGATAATAAATGGAAACTGCTTAAAAAGTTTACAGGACTTCTTCGTCTCAGCAATGAGGGGGGAATGATGGGAGATCCTTTTCAGGATATCAATATCAAAAAAGGTGTCATCATTATTGATCAGAGCGGAGGGACAAGCAGTCATAGATGGATTTATGTTCACAAGTTCAGAAAGCAGAACAATTCATGGGAACTTATCGGTGTAACATCACAAGATTATAATATGAATGAGACATCTTATAAGTATGACTATAATCTGAATACAGGTAAAGTGGAAGTTGAAATTGAATCTACCCCAACTGCAACTGATAAAAACGGTGAAACTGTAGCAGTGGAAGGCGACCCGATTACAAAGAAATATTCTTTCACTCTGAAGAAAAAAACAGTTTTGATGGAAAATTTCAAAGTAGGAGAAAACGAAGTGAAAATTCCAGGAAAAAAGAAGTTGTCTTTTTTTTACTGATCGCTTGACGAACAAGGGTTTTTTACAAGCACTGCTTTTCGCACAGAGAACACAGAGAACAGATCAATAGAATTGCTGAAAAATCAGTTTCAACAACTCAAATAAAATCAGTATCTATGTGACCTCTGTGTGAATCGTCTTTTTATGCTTTTGCACAGTTCCTGTCAGGAAAACTTAATAGTTGAACCTGTGAAATATTAAGAGACATCGAATATATTCATCTTTTTAATAATAAGAATCATTATAGTAAAGCTAGCGCGAGAGACTTCAAATCTCGTTTCTGTCAAATCCTGCAAAAATTGATGCTTTCTCGGCAATGTTTCATTAGGAGCCGCAGCAAAGACAATAGATAAACGACGATTTAAAAAAAGAGGACAGTTGAGATCAGCTCTCTAAATCCGTGAAACGTTCAGACTTTTATAATCAATGTTAGAATATAAATTTTAATAATATAATTTTTGATGGACAGAATTTCTTTTTTCTGAAGAGTGTGAGCCTTATCGGTCATCCGAAATATCATCAAGGAAACAGAATGAAAAAGTATCTCTTAATCATTGCCGCTGCGATCTGCTCTGCAGCATCCATATATGCACAGGACAGTTCAGACCAGCCCTACAGTATCCCTGCGGTAAAAAACCCTTCTGTAACAAGTCCCAAAGGGTACACAAATTTTAAGGAGGAAAAGGGTGATCTTGACGGAGACGGAATCGATGAGCTTCTTGTTGCCTACGAAACCGACAAGAATACTGATTTGGGAAAAGAAAGGCAGATTCATATATTCAAGAAGGAAGATAATAAATGGAAACTTCATAAAAAGTTTACTGGTCCTCTTCTTCCAAGTCAGGGAGGCGGAACTCTGGGGGATCCGTTTCGGGATATCAGGATCAAAAAAGGTGTCATAGTCATTGAGCAGAGCGGAGGGAGCAGGCAGCAGTGGAGTTATGTTCACAAATTCAGAAAACAGGACAATTCCTGGGAACTGATAGGTGCAACAGTCAGTTATCTGACAGAATGTAAGGAATTTGATAAGTATGATTATAATCTAAATACAGGAAAAGTGGAAGCAGAATCTGCTGAGCTGAAATGTGACAAGGATTTTAACGAAACTGGCAGAAAAAATGTAAAAAAATCCTCTTTCACTGTTAAGAAAAAAGATGTTCTTATGGAAAAGTTTAAAGCTGGAGAAAACGAAGTGAAAATTCCAGGAAAAAAAGACGTTTCATTTTTTTACTGAACTTCAGCAGAGAAATACAGAAAGCCGACTCAAAATAATCCAGATGAATCTGACCTGTATCGATTTTACAGTCGGCTTTTTTTCCCGAATCTCCGGGCGGGAAAGAAAAAATACACATCCATGCATCAGGCCAGTTCCTTTGCGGCTCATTTTTGCCTCACGGTAATCTGAATCTGCAATGTCGGAAAATGTCTGCATACAGTTGGAGCTGTTCATCCGAAATTTGTTTTTCAGTTTACAGATTCAAAATTTTCAGGATTCCGAATTTCCCTTGATCAGTGCCAGTGAGATTTCCTTGAAGGAACACCTCTGTTTTTCAGTCAGGTATTGGAAAAATGATTCATCTGCATCCTCTATTCTCTGCACTGCCTCAGTCACAAGCTTTCTTCCTTTAGATGTAAGATTCACAATTACAGCCCTTGCATCTTCTTCCGACTGAGTTCTTCTGACCAGTCCCGATTTTTCCAGCTGCCGCACTGATTTTGAAAGTGTCATCTTGTCAATTCTTGCATGTTCTACCAGAAAAGCCTGAGTGCATTTTTCATTTTTTTCCTCGTAGAATTTCAATGAGGCAAGGATTGCATACTGTGTCTGCTGTATCCTTAAATCATTAAAAATTATCCCTAGCTTTTTCTGCCACAAGACAGTAATCTTAAAGAGAAGGAACCCGGGACTGTCATCGGCATCCTTCTCCTTGAAAACTGTTTTTTCAGACATTCTGCGCTCTTTTGATCAATGCCGCAGTCTGCTCAGGCAATTTTTTTACAATATCCTCTGCTACAATTTTTTTCCAGAGGAATGCAAGAGGTCCTTCGATGCTGATGGAAGTTTCCATCTCCAAAACTCCGTTCTTTTCCGTAAACTGATGAGATCCGTACATTCTGGCAAACGGAAATCTGGTAAGATCAATAAATCCCCGATTCTCGACAGCTTCCAGTATTTCAATATTCACCTTCGGTCCGCCCTTCGGTTTCAGAAGGAATTTATTTCCAGCCTGAAATCTGCCTTCCATTTTTGCATAATCAATATCATCCTGCCAGACATTCCACTGATTCACGTCTGCCCAGACCTTCCATACTTTTTCTGCAGAAACCCCTTCGATTTTTGCAGAATGACTCTTTCTCCACATAAGCTCTCCTTGTTAGTAAACTGCTTTACTAATGTCAGTAATAAATAGAGCCTCGCAGGGCGCAAGCAGATTTAAGAAAAAATTTGTGAAGGAACTCCTATGCTGAAATTTTTCTGCTATTTTGAATGGAAACAGAATGGATTCAGGAGCCTGATTTCAAGGAAGACTTGAATTTCATTACAGGAACAGCTCCCAGAAAAATGTGAAGAATTTCGAGTACTGCACCGCAGGGGAGAAATAATCCAAGAAAACAGTAAATCAGAGGCAGCATACTGTATGCAATGAGCGAGACAAGGATCTCGGTGCTCAGCACTGCATATATTTTTTTTCCCGTGAGACAGTCTTTATTTTCTGCTTCACTGAAAATCATTTTTAAAATATTCCGTCTTCCGCTGTGCAGATAAAATGAAAAGACTGCTCCGAAGAAGAGGAATACGATGAATCTTCCTGAATTCAATTTTTTCAGTTTAATGATAAGATCATTTTCTTTATTCTTTCTGATTTCCATTCTGATATCTTTCCGGGATTTTCTTTCCAGTATCCTGCCCGCAATTTCTTCCTTGTTTTTCTCTCCTTCTTCACTCAGCCTTACACTGAAACTCAGCACTCTGTTTTTGTTTCTGTGCTGAATTCGGACTGGAACAGAACTCTGCTCAGGGAACAGAATCCGTCCTGATTCAGTATAAATACCGTCACGGCTGAAAACAGGAAGATTCAGAAAATCCTTATACTCCTCTCTTTCCTTTTTATCCAGCTCAATTCGCAGATCACGATTCTTGCCCTTCACAAAAACTTTTCCAATCACTGATCCTTCCATATACAGGCGGAGCGTTTCTCCAGGAGCAGCCTCAGATATATTCAATGAAGCAAGTTTTTCTCTGTCCAGCCGAAAAAGAATTTCCTCTCTCGCCGGCTTGTATCTGTAAACTGATTCCAGCACTCCGTTCAGAGAACTCGAAAACCGGAGAGACTCGGATATAAAATCATGCATTTTAATGAAATCTGATCCATAAACATCAAATGTCAGTTCCTCTTCGGGAGATGCTCCCTCCTCAGTCTGAAAATACAGATAGGCTGGTTCCGTTTTCCCTGCAGTCTCTTTCAGCTGATGTATCCAGTTCTTTTTGGAATTTATGCTTTTTTCAGTCCGTACAGTAACTGAAGAATGATCATTCTCCGAGAGAGAATACGTTTCGAGTTCAGGAAGCCTGAGAAGCCTTCCTTCCAATACTCCCGCCGCACGTTCTGAAGCTGAAAGTGAAAAACCGGAAGGCAGTTCCAGATTTGCCGTAACAGCGGATGTTTTTTCCGCAAAGGCAAAACTGATCTTCGTCTGAAGATAATGATACTCTGCATAAACGGATAAAAATGCACTCGCCGCAGCTCCTGCAATGCATACAGGTGAAGGAATCACAGATCTGTATTTCAGAAGAAATTTCCATACAGAATCCGCCAGGAGAGCAGAAGAAAACAAAGTATATGAAATTATAAAATGGAATACTTTATTGAATCTTTGCATCCTTGAAATTTTCCTTTCCAGTCCGAAACTTCTGCAGAGAATTCGAATGTAAACTGAGAGTCCCAGATAGAGAAGGCCGCTGAAAAGAAGCTTCAGAAAGAGAACAATCTGAAGCTTCTGAAGTGAAAAATTTTCCAAAAAGCCCGACAGAACAAATCCTGCTCCGGAAAGAAGCAGCATGAATACGGCAGCTGTATTCCATCTGATCCCGATCGAAACTATAAAAATCCCTATAAAAACGGAATAGAAATCCGGAATTGTAAATTTTTCAGAAAATGAAATTAGGATGAAAAATGTCAGCAGGCCCCCGGAAATTCCGGTAAAAACTGTCCTCCTTTTTCTCATTTTAAGAAAGAAGATCACTGTGCACAGCAAAGACACAGTGCTGAATACTGAAAACCATTCCTTTTTTTCCGCTTCCGACCGATCATAAATCAGAGCTGTTCTCCCCTGAAATTTTTCCTGAGACAGAATTTTTCTAACCTGAGAAGCCCCGGAATGATCTGCAAAATGAATGTATACAGCTGTTTCTTCTCTGCCGTTTCTTCTGAAAACAGACGTCGGTCTTGTCTTTGAATAGTGTACTTCTGATACATCCTTTAAAAAAACTGTCCTGCCTTTTGAATTCAAAACTGGAATTCCTGAAATCAGATCCTCAGTATCTGCAGCGGATTTTATTGATATATTATAAACTTTATCATTATATTGAACTCCAGTTATCCTGCTCTGAACCCTGCTTTTTCTAACTGCACCGAGAATCTCTTCAGCAGACAGAGAGTATTTCCTGAGTTTTTCCGGAGAGACAGAAATCAGAAATTCCCAGCCCGCTCCGCCGTATATGCTGATTCCTGAAACGGATTTCTCCTTGAGAATTTCCGGCTTAAGCACAGTTTCAGCAAACTGTCTTTCCTCTTCGTATCCTGATTTTTCCACTTTCAGAATCATATCCGGAGAGTTTTCCCTTCTGAAGTTTTCAATGGAAGGATACCTTACATCCGAGGGAAATCTTCTGAATGCATTTTCCACTCTTTCGCGGATTTCGAGCTCTGATTTTCGAATATCAGCATTTTCATGAAAAAATATTCTGATTTCAGACCTGCCTGTCTCTGAATATGATTCCAGTTCTGATATTCCTGAGGTTCCATAAAGAGATTCTTCCAAAGGTTCAGTGATTTTCTTTTCTGTTTTTTCGGGATGTGCTCCAGGATATTCTGTCTGAATAAGAAGCACCTTGGGAGGTTCGCGAAAATAAGCAGTAATTCTGGAATGAGGAAAACGGATTGCAGAAAGCAGAAACAGAGAAGAAAAAAAGGCAAAAAGAAAGATCCTCCTTCTTCTGCTGAATACGATATATCTGAATATCATTATTTTTTAAAGTACACAGGAAGGAGGATCAGTGTCAGTCCTGCAGAAGAGATCAGTCCTCCGAATACAGCGCAGGCAAGGGAGCGGTTCCATTCAGAGGAGGGAAGAATATTCAGTATGACAGGTGAAAGCCCGCAAAGGGTAGTGAGCAGATTGATAAAAACAGATCGGAACACATCGGCCGCACAGCGCAGTCTGTCCCCTTCGGTTCTCTGAATTTCCTCATAATAAAGGACAGCTCCGTCTACGGCTGTCCCGGAAAGAAGCAGAAATCCCAGAACAGATCCGATGTTGAGAGATTCTCCAAGAAGAAAAAGCGAAATAAAACTTCCTATGAACAGAAGAGGAACGGAAAGGAAGAGTATCATTCCGATTCTGAAAGACTCAAACTGTCCCGAAAGAAACAGGAAAAGAAGAATATACGACAGAATAAAAGATAAAATAATTTCATTCAGAGATTCCGATTTTTCAGATTCATTTTCATTCTCCTGAAGTATTACAGTATTCGGAAGCGACTGCCTAAGATTCTGAAGCTGTTCCTTTCTGGCATTTTCCGACTTCCATTCAGCCTGTATTTCGAAACTGTGCAGATTACCGTACATCGTGAGAATTCTCGGCTTTTCAGAAGTCTCTGTCCTGAATACAGAGGATACAGGAACTGAAAACTCCTCTCTTCCGATCCGATAACTTAATAATGATGATATATCCGAAACTGCACCTTGGGACGGATCTGCATAAAATGCTCTGTCCTCCTCGTTCAGTCTCAGCCGGAATTTTTCCTTTCCTGAAAAAACAGTCTTGAGTTCGGAAGACACTGATTCAGGCGTTTCTCCTGTTTCAGAAAGTTTTTCCCTGTCGGGGATTAAGGAAATTTCCGGAGATCTGACAGCACTGACACTGCTGATATATATAATATCATTATTTTTTCGGAGTGCAGAGAGAACAGAAGTCCCTGCTGCCTGCAGAGAAGAAGAGTCGGAAGACAGAAGCCGAAAGACATTTTTATTCGAATACTTCAAAACTGTCTCGGAAAGCCTGTCCCCGGAACTTTTCAGCTGAAAGGGATATTCAAGCTTTTCTCTGAGAGTATTCTCCAGATGAAGAATGGACGTCTCCGTATGGGAAAATCTGTTTCTGTTCAGAAGAATTCTGCAGATGAAGCTGTCACTGCCTTTCTTTTTTTTCAGGACGATAAACTCCGCATCGACCGTATTTCGAATGATCTCCTCCGTTCTTTTCCGTATCTCATCCTTTCTTTCCTGCACAAGTTCAGAAGGAACGTTCACAGTAAGACTGAGTTCCTTTGTGTCAAGAACCGGAAGAAATTCTTTCTTCAGAAAAATAAAGCACAGAGCGGAGATCAGAGCCGCATAGGCAATGTATTTCAGAAGCTGAATCGGATTTTTTATAAATAATCTTAATATATAGATGTACTTACTAAAGACAGTCTTTTCCAGTCTTTCTATCAGGGGCCAGCTGAAGGATATTCTGAACGGATGCAGTTTTTTATACAGGACAGGAGTCCAAGTGACTGAAAGCAGAAAACTCACAGTCACTGAAATGCATATGGAAGCCGCCATCTCAGAAAGCATAAATCCTGCACGGTTCTGCAGGAAAAGGAGAGGAAAGAAGACAAACACTGTAGTGGCAGAGCTTGAAAATAGAGAGCTGAATATCCTGTCCATCGAAACAGCACAGTAATCGCCTGAGGCGTTTTCTTTTTCTGTTCTGATCAGAGAGGAAATGCTGATATTGCTGGAATCCAGAAGCATTCCTGTTCCAAGAAGCAGACCTCCAAGTGAAAGCATATTCCATCCGATTCCTGCAGTCTCAAACAGAAGGAATATGACGGGAAAGGAAACAGCAAGTGTGAGGAACAGCGTCAGAGGTTCTCTCAAGGACCTGTATGCAGAGAGAAGGATCAGAAAAGAAATCAATGCTCCTGAAAATACAGAAATCAAAAGACCTTTCTTCATTCCATTGATATATTCTGCATCATTATAAAGTATTCTCATTTGAACGTTCTTCTCTGAAGAAAGAATTTCATTCAGCTGCTTTTCTGCCGCCGCTGCAGCTTCAGCTGCATTGCTTCCGGTTTCCAGAAAAAGTTCAAGAAGCACTGTATCTTTTCCATTCACAGAGCTTTCTTCCTCTGATTTGAAATACTCCTCCGTCAGATCAGCTGCATCTCTGAATCGGAAAGGAAGTGCTGCCTTGACTGAATAGAGAACAGTGTCCAGAATTTCTTCCACAGACTGAGGCTCCCCCTTCACTCTGAGAAGAATATCCCTGTCTCCCGAACTGACTGCCCCTGATGGAAAATTCCTGAGAGAACTTTTCATACGTTCAATCAGAAACTGTGCAGGTACTCCTATTGATCCGATTTTCTGAATATCAAGTCCTGCCCTGAGCCTTTTTTCCATTCCTCCGGATACTCTTGCCTTGGCAATACCCTGTATTTTTTCCAGAGGCGTTTTCCATTTTTTCAGAATATTCTCTCTCAGATGCTCAACGTCTTCAGAATGAAATGAGATTTCCATAAAAGGCAGATCAGATGAGGAAAAACGGAGAATTACAGGCTTGTCTGCCCTTTCCGGCAGAACAGTCCTGACAGAGTCAAGCCTGTCCCTCACGTTCAGTATCTGAAATTCCAGATCCTTTCTGCTCCTGAATTCTGCATAAATTTCTGAAACCGAACTTTCTGAAACAGCTCTAAGTTCAGAAATGCCCGGAACAGTTCCAAGTTTTTCCATAATAGGAACTGTTACAAGGGCCTCAGTTTCTTCAGGAACGGAATCCGGAAATTCAGTACGCACAGTTATTTTGGGAAGATCTGCAGGCGGAAGAAGAGACACTTTCGCTCTGAATGCGGAAGAAATACCCAGTATCACAAGTGAGATATAAAATAGAAGAACCGCCAACGGCCTTCTGTATACAGAATCAAAAAACCGAAAGATCAGAGTTTTTCCCCTTCCTTAACCCGGCCTGGCTCAAGAACAATCTCCTCGCCTTCGCTCAGCCCGGAAAGCACTGAGGTATTTCCTTTTTCAGTTCCGGATATGACTATCTCCCTTGAGAATGCCTTCCCGTCCTTTTTCAGAAATACCCTCGCATTCCCTCCTTTCTCTGCAAATACAGCTGTTCTGGGAATTTTGAAAATTATATCAGATTTTCCTAAATTAGATTTTATGCGTATAAACATCCCCGGCCTGAGCCTGAGATCCCTGTTTTCCAGAACGGTCCTGATTTCCAGAGTATGAGTTTTTTCTTCAAACACGGGACTGATTCTCTCGATGGTACCTTTGAATGTCTCTCCTGGATAAGCATCTGCATTCACTTTCACTTCCCCGTTCTTTAAGAAAGAGGAAGATTCCTTCTCTCCGACAGAAAACAGTCCGCATACGCTGTCCAGCTTTTCCACGATAAATACCGGATTCTGGAGACTCCCGTTGACCAGCTCTCCTGCGTTCCTGTCTTTCTTCGTTACTGTTCCGTCGATAGGTGAAATAATTTCAGCCTCTTTCAGATTCATATCTATGATCTCAAGCATCGTTCTCGCCGCTGCCTCTTCATGCTGCATTGCTCTCAGCTCAGAACTTTCCGGACCTGTATTGATTTCCTGAAGAATTTTTCTTTTCTCTGCTGCTGTTCTTGGGATATTTCTTCCTGATGAAATAATGTCTTCATCATTCAGTCCGGCTGAAGTGATTTCCAGATCTTTTTCTGCATTCTTATAAACAGTTTCCCTGTTCTGAACCTCAAGTCTGGACTGATTCAGATCCTCATACGAAAGTGCATCCGACTGAAACAGATTTTCCTTTGCAGTAAAGCTGGTCTGAAATTTTTCAAATTCAGTCTTTGCTCTTTTCAGATTCTCTCTCTGTTTGTCCTGCTCCAGAATCCTGTTCAGCACAAGTCTTCTGGCCTTTTCCAGCTTCTCAGACGCAAGAAGTGTCTTAGCCTGTGCAGACGCGAGATGTGCAAGAGCCTTTTTCTTTTCCAGAAGAAGAGGATAAGTCTCCAGTGAAGCAAGCCTGTCTCCTTTTTTCACCGAATCACCTACAGTCTTGAAAACTGCTGCAATTCTTCCCTGTGCCCGGAAATGGAGCTCTGCTTTTTCACAGGACTGAACTTTCCCTGCAGATTCTTTTTCATTAAAGAATTCTTCCTTTTTCAGAACCATTGTTCTGATTTTTTCCTCTGATTCGGATTCCCTTTTTCCGTGAGAATCCGACGGTTTCATGGAATATAATGAAAAAACAGCTGCAGGAAGAATTCCTATCCAGACAGAGGCAGGAATTTTTTTCAGCACAGACAGATACTTGACTGTCGGCCTAAATAATCTCAGTCTCAGAACGTCCAAAATCCGCAAGAGCTTCTGAATTTTCTCATCTTCAGAAGCTCTGCCGAAAAGGCGGAACACAGAGAGTTTCATCCTTTCTGCAGAAATGGAAATATGCCTTAATATAATATTCTTCATTACATTTCGTAGGGTGTCCTGAATACGGACGAAATCCAGTAAAGGATAAGAAAATTCGGGAAAATCCATGTGATCAGCGCCCGTCCAAGATTCTGTGAAAAATGAACCCTGCATAGACGCACAAATGAACTTCCGAACAGATAGACTCCCGAAATGAAAGTGGCCAGATGAAGAAGCTGATAGAGATGAATTCTGAGAGCAGAATCCCTCCAGGAATCCGGAAAAAGAATTCCGTACAGAAGCAGAGGGAAAAGACTCAGCAGGAATCCGGCAAATGAAATGCTGAAGATGGAATAAAGTCTGAGAAAACTTCTTTCCTTTTCCCCGAAAACAAACATAAGAATGTATGCTGAAATGAGAAAGTATACTTCATATATGAACAGGAAAAAAAAACTCCATACGACCGAACCTGGAAATGTATGCATGGAATAGAATATTGGAGAAAGAGCTCCCGCTTTCATCAGTTCAAGCATTCTCATATTCATTATTTTCGTCTTTTCATGAGAAATTCCGGAAATAATATAATTAAAAAATATATACATTGAAATGAGGAAAATATTCAGTAAAAATGCCGTTCTGACTGTGCTTCTTTTCTCAGTGCTGAGTTCATTCATCCTCAGAAGACTTTTCAGTCTGCAGTATTTTTCAGACAAATATAATATCATTATACCCCTCCCTGTCTGGATTTTTTGAATTCAGAAAGACTTCTTTTCAGATTTTCATAGATTGCAGTCTTTTCAGGCATGGATGCTTTTTGGTATATTCCGATGAGTCTGTCCAGAATCTGAATCTGCTCCTGAATACTGCTGAAGGCAGAATCATAAGCCTTCAAAGCATTTTCAGTCTGATCCTGTTTTTCATGCAGCATTCCCAGAAGAAAGAGAGCTTCAGCACTTTCTGGATGGACGGAAAGATGCTTTTTGAGATATGATATCATTAATTGAGCGTCCTTGTTCAGAAAGATACCGCTTTTGGCTGTCCAGAGATCCTTTTCCGGATGATGATGCAGACTGAGCATAAGCTTATGACTTTCCGAAAAGTTCTTTTCATAGTACCTGAGTTTTCCGAGCAGAAAGCCTGCTTCCTCAAAACTGCTGTTCTTCTGCAGTATGGCTTCGAGTATTCCGGCAGATCTTTCTCTCTCTCCCTTGGCATAAGCTTCCTTCGCCCTGTGAAAATTCTCAAGCAGGGCAGCGTCCCTTTTTCTAACTGAATAAATGCAGAGGGATACCGATAGCAGAAATAAAATTCCTGCTGCCGCACCTACTGTCATATATGTCCTTTTCTTCATTCTTTCATATCCTCCCGTATCTCCAAAAATTCCTTTATCTGCTCAGCGGCAGACTCAATGACTGCATCCTGTCTGAATTCATCCAGTGAATCCAATGTTTCCGAATTCTGAAATGCCAGAACCCTCTTTCCGTTTCCGTCAAATACCTCCAGGAAAAAATAGCTCAGCTCCTTTCTGTCAAGAAGGGAGCCTGTTTCCACAACGGAAAAACTTCCCTGAATAAAAAGAGCTCCGTCTGAATCCTGAAGGATATTTCGTATCTCTTTATCATTTATTTTATAAGAAGACTGATATGATTTTTCTTCTCCGTAACTTAACGGGATACGGAATACTCCGTTCTGAAGAATTTTTTCCCTTTCAGCGGAACTGGAATTTCGCCTCACCTGAATTCCCTTCCTGTTCAGAAAAAAAATCAGCCTGTCTTCTATGTTTCTGGCATTTGAAGACCCGTATTTTGTGTCCCTGTTTTCAATGAATCCCAGAAATACTTCGTGTGCATCGGAAGGAATTTCCGCTTTTTTGAGTCCTGCCGATCTGCACTGAATGCAGAACAGAAAGATAGATATATACTGTATATACTTCATCATTTTCCCTCCATAGAAAACCGGAAGTCTGTGCCGATGCTGATCCCGTTTGCATCCCTCGCACCTGAACCGACAGTGAGTGTGTAGACTGGGACCCCCGCAGGCATATTGTCTGTGCGCATAAGATTGAAGTCCCCCCCTGTAGTGCCGTTTCCGAACAGTGCACCGTTGCAGGAAGCTTCTTGTTCAGAGTAGATCAGTGTAAGCACTCTGCATCCGAAAGGATAAGATGCCTGACAGTCCGTCCATTCCCAGCTTGCAAGACGGACGGTTGTGAAAGGAGGAGATATCCTGTCGAGACGCACATAGTTCATAACCTGTGCCGTGTCCATATAGGAATCAAAGATGATTCTGAAATTGTCCGTGTCCGAGTCCGTACAGGAATTCATTGAACCGGAAAAACCGTTCCCTGTATCACCCGCCCTGAAAAGATAACTCGACTGTCCCAGGATGGGAAGACTGTTGTCCCAGAAACAGCTTCCCAGATTCCAGTCTCCGCCGGAGGGATTTCCAATCCCAGGGGCGACGTTAGGACAGGACTGACTTTTCAATCCGACCGACTGTACTTTCGGAAAAGAGGAAACTGATCCGATGACAAAACTTCCAGTGACAGTGGAAGAAAGACTGATTCCGTTCTGAGACCTGGCAACTGTGCCGAGAGCCAGACTGATCCTGGATCCGAAAGAATACGCACTGTCGGGGAGGACAGTGAATACAGTCTTTGCTGCATTCCAATAGAGTGAATGAGGGAAGTTCGGACTGAGACTGAGAGAAGCGATTACAGATGCACTGTCCATCGGTTCGCTGAAGCTGATGAGAATCGGATTTCGAAACACTGTTCCTGTGCAGGCATTCTGCACATTGTTCGAGAGGATATCCAGATCGGATGTTCCGACAAGATTCAGGCAGGAAGAGACTGTTCCTGCAGTCACTGTAATGGAAGTCACAGTCGGTGCAGGAAGAGAAGGATTTGTTCTGAAACTCAGAGGACTGATTGGAGTCATACTGACCTTCCAGGAGCTTTTTACCAAAGCAGAAAAACTGATCGAATATCTCGTATCCGAATTGAATGCAGAATCAGGTGTAAACGTCAGGACAGTATTTCCAGCCGACCAGGAGTATGCACCTGTCACTGCAGGTGAGAAGGAAATTCCAGACTGAGCGGAAACAGTGTCCATTGGCTCGCTGAAACTGAACTGTATTGAGTTTCTTGTAACAGAGCCGATGCAGGCATCCATCGGAGAAGAAATGAGAAGATCCGTATTCACTGTTCCGGAAAGGGGAATGCAGTTTGACGATGTGCCAGTTGTCAGAACAACGGACGTTAAAAAAGGAGGAGGTAATTCCTGATTTACAAGAAAGCTGAATGGAGCGACTGCACCTATCGATGTTCCGGAAGCACTTTTGACTGAGCCGGAAATTCCAAAACTGTATCTGCTCCCCGCACTGTATGCAGAATCAGGAGTGAAAGTCAGCACTGTGTTTCCCGCAGACCACAAATAAGCTCCTGGAATATTGGGAGTCATCAGTATGCCAGACTGAACAGAAACAGCATCCATCGGCTCATTGAATGTATAGATGATTTTATTTCTTGTGACAGTGCCTGCACATACATTCGAAACAGTCCCGCCGTAAAAGTCCTGATCAGACGTGCCGACAAGATTCAGACATCCGACAGAAGTTCCTGAGGTGATCAGTGAAGAAAGAAGGACAGGCGGAGGAGCTGTATTGGTCAGAAAATTTGCAGAAACAGAGGAAGACAGGCTGACCGAATTCAGAGACCTTGCAGTGGAATTTATCATTACAGTATATCTTGTATTGGAAATCAGTGAACTGTCAGGAATGAACTGCAGAGTTTTGTCCCCATTCAGCCATTGAAATGTGCCGGCAATTGAGGGAGAAAATGAGACCGCAGACTGAGCCGAGTTTCTGTCCATTGCTTCAGAAAAAAATATCCAGACAGAATTCGACGAAGCGCAGGCATTGTTCACCTGAGAAGAAAGAAAATTCACAGATGAAATTCCGGTTCCTGCATTGCAGTCAGAATACAGACCTGTATTTACAGTAACCGCACTTATATTCGGAACAGAAGAACTTCCTCCTGCCAGAAAACTTGCACTGACCGGATTTTTCAGAGTCAGCCCGGACACAGACTTGGCAGATGCAGATACTGTGACAGAATACCTCTGTCCGTAATTCAGAGGGTTGTCCATTTTGAGAGAGGCAGTCTTTCCGTCTGCTGAAACAGAAAAAGCATAAGGAACAGAAGGAGAAATACTGAGAGAAGAGCGCAGGGAAACAGACTCCATTGATTCAGAGAAAACAAGTTTCAGAGTATTCCCGCTCCCGGAAGAAGCAAGACAGGCATCATTCACAGATCCGTTCAGAAAATCGGACAGAACAGAAGTTCCGTTTGAACAGTTCAGAACAGATCCTGAATAGACTTTCATCTCAGTCAGATTCAGAACAGTATCCGCATTGACTGAATCTCCTACTGTAAAACTGTTCGTAAACAGATCAGAAATGTCCCTCCCTTCCCTGTCCTCGCAGGACTTTGTGAGAGTGATGCTGTAAGTGCCGTTTTCCAGAGGAGAAACCGGGATATATTTTAATGTAAAATCAGAGGTCTCATAGTAGCCCCTCACCGGAGGAGAAATACTGAATGACTGAATGCACTGATCCATCTTCATCGGTCTGTCGAAAATGAGGTTTACAGTCGAGTTTCCCTTCAGACCTTTCTCGTTTCTTCCCGGAGAAAAACCGATGATCCTGGGAGAAGAGGATGAGCTGAGAAAAGGAAGAATTTTCCCCCCCGAAAAATTTCTGCCCTGACAGGAAAGAATCATAAAACCGATGATAATAATGAATATTGTGCAAATCCACTTCATTATACTGTTTTCCTGAAAAAGAATATTTTCTTCATTATGTATCCGATGAATGTCAGTTTCATTATTTTTTGTCCTCTGCATCTACCTGTATTTTTCTGTTCAGATGCAGACAAAAAAATTCAACTTTTTCATTCTTAGTGAAATTTTATGTTTAAGGTGAAAGATGGACGGGAAAAAGGAGAGTCTGCCTCCGTTTTATAGGAGGCGATTTAAAAAGAATAAAAATCAATCATACATTGGGCGAATCGCAAAAGCCGCTGAAGCGGACATTCACGAAACGGCGACCGGGCTCTCGGCTTCTGTCAAGTTTCTGCATAAAACAGAAACTTGACACCGCCTCGCTCCCTTTCGCTTTAGAATCCTCAGTCCCGAATGCCTGACGTGAAATCCGAAAACAAAAGCTGAAAGTTAAATAAGTCCGTAAATTCCGGCTATTCTCCAATCAGACATGTATCATAAATGCTCAAATCATATCTGCAGCTGCCTGCAACGCTTGATCCGGTAGTGAATGTCCACGAATAGGGTGCTGTCATTGTATTTCCTGCCATATCCTTTACTCCGGTTTTAACCGTCGCTGTCAGTGTCGTATTGATCGGAAGATTTGAACTGGATTTAAATGCAGCTGTCTGATCAGTGATTGTCACTGTTCCGGTCACGCCTGAAACAGTAAACACATTTGAATTCACTGTGCTCGGATCAACTGCTTCATTGAATGTGGCACTGACTGCAATGTTGATCGGCATATTTGTGTCGCCAGTCGGCGGATTTGTACTTGCAACATAAGGAGGAACTGTATCGACAGCATTTCCTGCCGTGAATGTAAAAACATAGTCAGCACTGATCCCGCCTGACGCCTTAGCAGTTACAGTATATGCTGTATTTGCAATATAATTTGAGTCTGCATCAAATACCAGAACCTTGTCCGAAAGAGTGATTTTTCCTGACTGATTCGTCTTGCCTCCGTCTGAAGAAACAGTAAAATTGCTGCTGTCAAATCCGCTCACTGCTTTGCTGAATACGATAAATATATTTGTATTCAAATAGCTCCCGCTGGATTTGTCCTTTGGATAAACTGAAACGACAGAGTTCAGCGTTCTGTCCTGAAACATCTTTGCCCAGGGACTGGTTCCTCTTTCTGCACTGCTGAAATAATTGCAGTGAACTGCAAATATAGTAAATAATATTATATTTTTTTTCATAGTGTTCTCCTGTTCACATTGAGCATGTGGGACTTTTAAATAATACTGTAATATATACAGTATTATTTAATATTTCATTGCAATAACCTCAGCCCGCCAAAGCGGGCTGAGGTTACCGCTTGAATTCAGAATCGAGCGCAGCTCGATTCTGAATTCAAGCGGTAACCTGCGGATCTAAAACTGATGCTGAAATCCAACTCTATAAGTTTCTTCCTTTGTTCCGGCAGCATAACTGTATGACGGCAGAAAGAAAAAGCCTGCTGTCTGTTTCTTTGCACCGAATAATGATTTTCCCTGAAAAAATGCATCTGCGATATTAAATATATAAAAAATAATTAATACTTCAGCAGAAAGCCTTGCTCCATCAGATGCTTTGGAATACTCGGAAAAGCTGGAACTGTCTTTTGCGAAGCCTAAAATTTCCAGACCCGAACCTGCCGGTATAAGAAAAAAAACATTGTGCGCAGACTGATAATTCCTTTTTGCAGTTTCCTTTTTTTCTCCCTGAATATAAAGGTTTCCTGCCAGAGCAAGAGCAGTGATCCCGAACCCGATTCCTTTCATCTTCGAAAATGAATCCTCTTTATCTCTTCCGTACTGCCACTGTCCTAATCCGGGAATCAGTGCAGAACGCCATACATACTGCATATTTGCATACAGCTCCTGTTCTTTTGCAGTGACTGCCTCATCCCAGTATTCCATGATTCCGCCTGCAATCTTCTTTGCAAAATATTCAGATGACTCTTCCAGCTTTTCCAAAGAATCTGCAGAAGCCTTCTCTGCGAAGTCAATCGAATTCTTTTTACTGTCCAGTACATTCCCATTCAATAAGTATTTTTTTCCCAGCTTTGTAATTGTACCTGTAATTACTTTATTCACTTTTATATTCGCAGGCAGGACTTTTGTGCAGTCCTTTGTTCCTTTGGGACAGTCTTTTGCAGAAAGTGAAGTGTCTGCAATGATGAAGAGTTTTGTTTTTACCAGACTTGTCCGAATCAGATTTGTCACACTTTCTGCCTCGCTGACAGTTACCCCGTTTCCGGGACTAAGGTTCAGAACTGCCACTGAGATCTTTGCATTTTTACTGATCTCCCAGTCCGATGCAGACTGCAGAGTTTCTGCTACCCGAATCCTCTCTGCTTCATATTCCAGTTTCTCCAGTTCTGTAACAGGCGTTTTCAGAAGTACCGGTTTTAATCGGACTCGCCTCACATCAGCTTTCTTAAAACTTAAAGTTTTCCCTTCAAAACTGAACTGAAGTTCCGCCTTCAGAAGAACTGTCTTTACGTTCTCAAAAATTTTCCCGTTTTTCAGTTCAACGGTGTCTGCGGATATGGATGCAATTGAGAAAAACACTGCCGGCAGCAATATTTTTATATTAAATTTCATTTTATCTCCTTATTTATAAATTACCTTAAGCAGGTGGGGCGATTTTACTTAGTGCCATGATGCTGACCCCAACTCGGCTGAAGCGCGCAAGCTGTGCTGCTGGGGTTATCCTGCCGGATGGGCCGTTTGCAGCCAGTTTGTATCCCGCTTTTTCACTTGCATAAATTAAAATCCGGAATACTCTGGATTTATGGAACCTGTTGATTACAGAAAATACATTACTTTTAATCCAAAGATGCGCAGCGGCAAACCCTGCATTCGAGGAATGAGAATTACAGTCTATGATGTTCTGGAATATATGGCCTCCGGAATGACTCATGAAGAGATTCTTTCTGATTTTCCATACCTTACCAAAGAAGATCTTTTTGCATGTCTTGCGTACGCGGCTGACAGAAACAAAACAATGCTTGTAGCATAAGAAAATGCTTCTCTTTGATGCTAATCTTTCTCCCAGTTTACCTGTATTACTGAAAGACATTTTCCCTGACTCCCAGCATGTGTTTTCCTTTTTTCTCGAAGAATCGGATGATTTGATTTGGGAATTTGCAAAAGAAAAAAACTTAGTTGTAGTAACGAAGGATGAGGATTTTGCAGATTTGAATGAAAGACTCGGTTTTCCTCCAAAAGTTATTTTACTCAAACGAGGGAATTGCTCCACGAAAACAGTAGAAGCTATTCTTCGTTCCAATCTTGATAATATCCAAAAACTGTTCACTGATCCAGACATTGGTCTGCTCATTTTAAAATAACCTCTCTCTTCCAGTTTCTCTGGAATATTTAATAATTAAAATACATCGAGATACGGCAATATGCTGTATCTCGATGTATTTCTACAGTCAGGCGCGGTCATTGAGCGTAGCCGAAATGACCGCGCATCCTGCAGCCGAATGCCTTTCGTTTGAACCCTTTCCGTGTAGGAAAGGGGTTGCCTCGAATAAACACTGCATTCGGGCATACAAGGGGATAGGCGATATGGCCGTTTTCATGAATATTTTATATACACATAAAAAATTATTTTATAAGTATAATTGTACAGAATAAATTTCATCGTCTCACCCAGATTTTAGAATTGTTAATAACAGGATCCTAAATAATAGCTTAAGCCTAGAGTATTGGAATTAATACTACATGAATTAAGACCATTGCATCCAAAGGTTATAAACAAAACAGAATTGGGAGTTGCATCAGCATCATCATCAATTCGGACATTCGGTGTTGGTAAAGCTCCGCCATAAGATGTAGGGCAAGCAGTATCAACATTTATCCATCCAGTTCTACCGCCAACAACGGCACCAAAAAATTTTTTACCTGTAGGACACGATATATTATTCGTTGTAGCTCCATTAGCAACAGTAGTGCAAAATGATTCAGGAATTTTACTATCAACTGTCTCTATCGCAGTCTTCAGAGTAGCAAAGTTTGCATTGATATCAGCAGACTTGAGAAGAGTACCGCTCGAAAATGTATTGAATGTTCCGGTAACGGAAACTGCGAGTAATGTGCAAGTCAAAAATCCTACAGCCATTGAGATGCCTTGCAATAATCCGCGTGAAATAATTTTAC
>DAORDI010000042.1:4676-27997 GCA_035345895.1 Leptospiraceae bacterium | reverse complement strand
TAAAACCGCCGGTAGGCTCTCTGCCAAAAACGCCCCACCTGCGTAAGGTGAGTTATAAGTGCCTTCCAGATTTAAAGGACAGCCTTCTCTGAATATTATATTCCAATCGAAGTATCAGAAATACTTATTATATAAGCTAAGTTATCCTCTTGTGAGTGCCATTCACCGGAAAATTCATTTGCAGAAATCCCGCGAGTCATGGCAAACAAAGCTGCTGAGAATATAATTTTGAATTTTTTCATAGCTGTAAAAATAAAGACGACAAGAGATTTGTAAACAGAAATATTATAATGCAATCATATCTCATCGAAAAAATTTCCATTTTCCGTATCGAATATAATCACTGGCAGTTCTCTTTGAATTCTCTCCAGCATCAGAAGATAATCATTGAAATAATCCATATCAGGATCATCATCCCCGTAAAATTCAACTCTGCTCCGGGACTCTTTAATGATCATATAATCATTTCGTTTTCTTCCGAACGTATCAGCGATATCTTTGGATTCTTCCTGCACCCAGTTTTCCGCAATCAAAGAATAAGTAAACATATAGTCTTTTATTCTAAGGTTTATTCTGTCCTCAGAAAGAATCAAATCCGCTTGGCATTTCGAATTCCTGCCGTACATCGATTTCAGAATCTCGCCGATCTGTATGACTGGATCTCCCGTCTTTTCTTTCCAGAAAATAAAATGCATATAACTCATATCACAAACACAAATATCAGCCCCGGAATAAAAAAGGCTGCTCCCATAAAAAGTAATCCCAAAAACGATCCAAGCGGAATTTCTGTATTCAGAACAGACCTTTCCGGCGAATCAGGGTCATAATAACATTCAATCTCTTTTCTGTCAGGATAGTTTTCCAGAATTTTTTCTGCATCCTTTCTGCTGCCCGCACTGTCCGTTCTTTTCAGAACCGAAGATGCTGCAGTGTGCATATTCCCTGAAACATAATACGTATATTTTATTATAGGTATATATGAATAGCTCTCACTTTTATTCTTTCCTGAATAGAATGTATGCTTACTTACTTTTACTTCTCTTCCCTGCACAATAGCCGCAGTCTTTATATAGGACATCACAGAAACATCACCTGCAAATACATAAAGTGCATAAAGGATGATGCTCAGACCGAGCAGAAGAAGGCCGATAAACTGAAATGAAAATTCACTGTCATATTTCAGCCTCCATCGAATGAAGGAAATGCATTTCCATTTGGGCGGACCGGGAGGTGGGGAAGCTGTATTTTCGTCTTTCATTTCATTTTTCCTTGAGGGAGGATTTTTTTTATACTCTGTAAGTATGTCAATAAAAACTGACCGTCCGTGCTGATGATCCTCTTATACAAAACGGAAATTATGTAAAACAGGCACTAGAATCAATAAAACATCCATTGGAAATGAACGTTCTGCCTTAAAAGCCCCCTTAATCCGACATAATTCGACTGTGGGAACTCCTTTTTTTCGTAGGAGGAGGATTTTTTTACTGAAAAATGTACTTTTTTGATTGACAAAAGTTGAACAAAGCGTCAACTATACAAAAAGTTGAACAGAACGTCAACTTAAGAAAGACGCGATGTTCAGCAAATTAGAGGGAACCTCTGGAGGAAACCATGTCAGAAAAAGGAAAATCCAACGTCAAGGTAATGCCGATTGTCAGAAAACCGCATTTTAATTGGGAAGGAATGCCGCTCCACTATGTAGAAAACAACTATTTCGGAACACATTTCCTGAACAGTATGCATGTGGTATTTCCGGAAGGAGAAAAATTCTTCATCAGAAGCGTGAAGGCATTTGTGGACAAAATTGAAGATCCGAATCTGAAGGAAAGAGTGAAAGCGTTTATTGGACAGGAAGCACAGCATATGGCACTGCACAAGACTTTCTGGCAGAAACTTCAGGATGACGGACCGGCTCTGGAGATTTTTGAAAAGATCTATTCTGCGACAGCATTTGATTTTCTGGAAAAAATTTCCCGTGCTCTGAGCAGAGACAAGTATTCTCTTTCGGTGACTGCCGCTCTCGAACACTACACAGCCATTCTTGCAGAAGTGGTTTTTGAAAAGGACTCTGAAATTCTGGACGGGATTCCGGAAGAAATGGTGAAGATGCTGAAATGGCACGCTGCTGAAGAAATTGAGCACAAGGCTGTTGCATTTGATGTTCTGAAAACGGTGGACGACAGTTATCTTCTGCGTGTATCAGGAATGATATTTGCTACATATGGTCTGGTTTTTTATATTTTGATGGGACAGGCAATTTTCATGGCACTGGACAAGCAGATTCCGTTCTGGGATATGCCCGGTCAGTTTCTCAGATTTGCCGAGAAAGCTGCTCCTATATTCACTGCAGCTGCAAGGGAAGTGGCAGATTATTTCCGTCCGAACTTTCATCCTGATGACAAGGACAATATCAGCATTGCAAAAGAATACTTTGCGAAAGTGGAAGAAGAACTGAAGGCTGCGGTATGATCGCGATAGAGAAAACATTCCACGAAATGTACGGGCTTGTTCCGGATGACATCAGGAAAGGGATCGGTGAATTCCTTTGGAACCTGAATCATAAGGTACTTTACATTTCGACCGGAGCAAAGGAAAAAACAGTACAGCTGAGGGATGTTGAAATCTCCTATATTGAACTTGGGGACATCCGCAAACCGACTTTGGTGATTGTGCACGGCTTTTCCGATTCCAAGGAAGGTTTTCTCAGCCTGGCAGGCCATCTTGCCAGGGACTTTCATATTCTGATTCCGGATCTTCCCGGTTTCGGAAAAAGCAGCAAGCCGAACTGTACCTATTCTCTGGAGCTGTATTCGGAATGGCTTCTGGAATTTCTAAATTATAAAAAGGTTTATAAATTTCATTCTCTGGGCAATTCCATGGGAGGAGCAATTCTGATTGAATATGCGCACAGACATCCGGATTCGGTGGAATCTCTTGTGCTTTCCTGCGCGGCAGGACTTGTGCCGGAGGAGGAAGGAAACCATTTTTACGATGATTACAGATCGGGGAAAAATATCTTCATCATTGAGGAAGAATACCATTTCGAAGAGTTCGTAGGCAAACTTTTCTACAAAAAGAATATGGTTCCTCATACTGTAAAACATTATATGTTTCAGAAGTACAGACACAACGGTGCCTGGTACGACAAGCTGATGAACGATATACTGGGAAAATATGTAGGGAAAAATGAAGAGGAGCATCAGAGAATTCAGAGAGAAAAAATTTCTTCGATTGAATGTCCTGTGCTGATTCTCTGGGGCAGCCATGACGGCATCTTCCCTGAGAAAATTGCTCATCAGTTTAAGGAGCAGATACCTCATGCGACACTGCAGGTAGTGGATGAAACAGGTCATCTTCCCCATATGGAAAAGCCTAAAGAGGTTCAGGAAATTCTGATGAATTTTTACGAGAACCGCCAAAATCCAAAAAACTGACAGAGGCAGACAATGACAGAAAAAGGAAAACACCTGAAAGAAGTAACAAGAGGAGACATTATGAAAAACACAGCAGATGCAGTTGTGATCGGAACAGGATTTGCAGGACTCTGCGCCGCAATAAAACTTAAAGAAAAAGGAATGAATTTTATTGTATTGGAAAAAGATTCCGGCGTGGGCGGAGTCTGGAGAGTCAACACTTACCCGGGGGCACAGTGTGATGTTCAGTCCCATCTTTATTCATTTTCCTTTGAGCACAAGTCGGACTGGTCGCGCACATACGGAATGCAGAAGGAAATCCTGGAGTACATGGAACACTGTTCTTCAAAGTATGGAATCAATCCCCATATCCGCTTCAATACAGAAGCAGTGGATGCAAAATGGAATGATTCAGAAAAACGCTGGGAAATCAGAACAGACAAGGGTGATATCATTCAGGCAAAATATGCATTCTTCGGACTGGGAGGACTGAGCCAGATTGTGCTTCCTGATATCAAAGGAAGAGAAAAGTTCAAGGGGAAATTCTTTCATTCTGCAAAATGGGATCACAGTGCCGATGTAAAAGGCAAAAAAGTTGCAGTGATCGGTTCTGCAGCATCTGCAATACAGATTGTTCCCGCAATTGCATCGAAAGTAAAGAAACTTACGGTTTTTCAGAGGACTGCATCCTGGATTCTCCCCAAGGAAGACAGACCGTATTCCAATATAGAAAAAAATGCATTCCAGATGTTTCCTCCTCTTCAGTGGGCATCGAGAGAAGCCATCTACTGGAGACTGGAAGCAAGAGCAATGGCATTTGTATATACGCCCGCAGTCATGAAAGCATTTCAGAGACTCATTGAAAAGCATATACGCAACTGTGTGAAAGATCCCGTGCTCGCAGCAAAACTCACTCCGGACTATACAATTGGATGCAAGAGAATTCTTCTTTCCAACGACTATTACCCTGCCCTTCAGAGATCAAACGTAGATCTGGTCACAGAAGGAATTGCAGAAATGGATGAGAATGGAATCATCCTGAAAGACGGGTCCAGAGTGGACGCGGACATCATTGTCGCTGCGACAGGATTCAAGGCAGCTGAAGACATTCTCCCGTTTCCTGTTTTGGGAAAAAATGGGATATCTCTTAATGATGAATGGAAGAACGGACCAGAAGCATATCTCGGAACAACTGTAAAAGGATTTCCTAATATGTTTATGATTGTGGGACCAAATACCGGGCTTGGACACAGCTCAATGGTGTATATGATTGAATCGCAGGTCAATTATGCAATGAAAGCGGTAGAGTACCTTCAGGAAGAAAAACTGAATATGCTCGAAGTAAAACCTGAGATTCAGGAAGAATTCAACAAAGAAGTTCAGTCCCGGCTGGGAAATTCTGTATGGAACAACGGAGGCTGTGTCAGCTGGTACAGAACGAAGGACGGAAAGAATACAACACTCTGGCCGGGATTCACATTTGAATTCAGGAACAGAACAGAAAACTTTCAGCCCAAGGAATATATACTGAAATAATGCACCTCCTGATCCTGTGAATACTGTAAAAAAAAAGATACAGGATTCACGGGATTTTCACTATGGACAGACAGGATGTAATGGTTAGGAGAATTCAGGATGTTAAGTATAATGATAGAAGTTCCAGATTCACTGCTTTTGAAATGGGATGGGTCAAAGGAAAAAATCAGAGCAGAAGCTCAGAAACTGCTGGCTGTCAAACTGTTTGAAGAAGGTTTTTTGACTACAGGACAAGCAGCAGAAATGTGCGGTATGAATCGATATGACTTTATTTCTGATTTAAGCCGCAGAGGAATCCCGGTTGTTCAAATGAACACAGAGGAATTGGAAGAAGAAATCAAGAATTCCCGTAAGTTATGATTGTCGTTTCAAATACAAGTCCAGTAATTGCATTTGGCAAATTGAATAGATTTTCCATTCTAGAAGCAGTATTTGGGAAAATTATAATTCCCAGTTATGTATTTCTGGAACTTAACAATTTAAAATATAAAGATGAGATCAATTTAAAAGAATCCGTTTTTAAAACAGAAGAGATTTCATTCGTTGACCCCCTTTTGGAAAAAGAGCTGGATCGCAGAGAAGCGGAGGCAATCACATTAGCTTTAAAGAAGAATGCTGACTGGCTGATCATTGATGAAAGAAAAGGAAGAAATATTGCTAAGAACGTGTATGGCATAAATGTAATTGGTACAGCAGGAATTTTACTGAAAGCAAAAGAATCTGGAATCATCAATCAAGTTTCCCCATTGCTTCAGGAACTGAAAAAATGAACTACCATATATCAGATTTTATCATTCAAGGCATTTGCAAAGAAGCTGGAGAATCGATTTAAAAAAAGTATCGAAATAAGGAATCAAACCCTGTAAAAAAAAGATACAGGAGTCACAGGATTTTCAATTACCTCGATCTCCTTTGTTGACAAGTCAAGTTCTTATGATAATTTGACGGATATGTCAGATCTTTACTGACAGGAGATGCTATGAGTGCTTTAGAAAAAGTGAATTCTGTATCAGGGGATCTGACAAAACATTTTGGAAGATATCAGGGACTTCTGAATTTTGATTCTTCAAAATGGGACGGGAACAAAGGATATCTTTCCGAAAGAAGGCTTCAGAGAAAGGCGTGGATTTTTTCAGGACTGATCACTGAGGACTTCACTGTCGGATTTGCAATTGTGGATGCAGGACTGATTGCGACTGCATTTGCCTATATTTACCAGAGAAAAACGGGACTTTTCCTAGAAGAAAAAATGGACAAGATACTCGGTTTTTCGGATGAATTCCAGCCCTCACTTCAGGACGCATGGAAACTGGAAAAAGGAAATCAGGTCTGGGAGTTTATGCCTGTAAAGGGCGGTTATTCCATTCTGTATTCAGGAGATAAAATATCATTAAAATATGTTCTCCAAGAAAATGAAAACGGAATGAGCACGATCGCTCCTGCAAAAGACAGACCATTTCATACAACATATAAAAATATGAACCTCCCTGCTGAGGTCAGAATAAAAATCGGAAAGGAAGAACACAGCTGGACTGCAGACTGCGGAACAGTTGATTTTTCAAAAGGTTATCCTGGAAGAGAGACATTCTGGAACTGGGCAAGTTTTTCAGGAAAGGCGGAAACAGGGGAATCTTTTGCATTGAATCTTGTTGCAGGATTCAATGAGGGACTCGAAAACAATGCCTGGATCAACGGAGAAATTCTTCCTCTGGGCATAGCCAAGTTCAGTTACAAAAAGCCGATCTCACAGAACGAATGCGAGATCATTACAATGGATGGACTCTCCGAATTTCGTTTCATCCCCGAAGGAAAAAGATCTGAAGACATCAACCTGGTTCTCTTTCAGAGCAGATTTGTACAGGCTTACGGCAGATTTGAAGGAAACATACTTTATAATGGAAAAACATTAAAAATAAAAGGATTCGGACTCGTCGAAGAACATTACGCTGTCTGGTGAAAAATCACTTGACCAAAACGGAATATTACTCCATTTTGGTAAAAGATGTGGAAAAAATTCCGCATCTCATCGTCTGTCATCAACGGTTTTCAGCCAGTTGAATTTCCAAAAATATAGGGGTTCATAAGCGGGGACATTCAGCTCCTTTATTTTCACTGTCTTCCCGTCTCTGTCTTTTACTGTCATTTCCAGAACAGCTCTGTGATATATTTCCTGCATTGGATTGGAAGAAAATATCCAGACAAACCCAGTGAAAGGAAAGATGTAGTAAGAGTGCATTTTATATGAATGTATCACCTGCTTGACTTTGAAACTTACAGAATAGTCAAAAACAGGATCAGACTTTCGATAGTAAGGATCATATAGACGTGATGAACCTGAGGAAACTAGAACCCCATACTTTTCTGAATTTCTCTCAATATTCCATGTTACTTCGCGGACGATTGAATTGACCAAAATTGAATCTTGAGAAGCTCTGCTCATACCTTCCGAAATCGCCTCAGACATTGTTTTCGGCTCAGATTTTGGAATTTGAGTTTCAGCAGTTTCATCTGCAGAGGCTTCGTGATATGCCTCTATCCCTGAAAATCCAGGAAGCATCCCATAAAAACTTGCATCAAATGATTCTTTTACTGGAACAAATCTGAATCCCAAAATATACCGTTTCTTCTTTGGTGAAATGATCTTTTTCTCTGTCCTGACAAAGTCTTCCGGACGAGGAGTGGAAAAGCGTGTATTCAGAAAACATATTTCGATAAAACACCCTCCATTCCTGCGGGCGTTTTTCCATTTCGCTGATGTGATTTATGCAACTTGACAAAGTCGCATTAAGATGTTGAAATCAGGAAAGAGTGTTTTTTTATAGTAGGAAACCATATTTAAAAGAAGGAACCAGAATGAAGAAAACCGTTTTTAGAACTGTCTTGGCAGGAGTAATAGCATTCTTCCTATCCAGCGGATTGTCCGCAAAAAGTCACAAAGGCCATAAACCGAAAGCAAAAGCACAGGTCTGCAAATGCTGCGGAATGAAAATGGAAAAGGGAAAAATGAGCAAGGCATCCAAATCCGCAAAACTGCCTCAGTGCAATATGAAATCCAAAAACGGAAAATGGAATTGCGGACCTGCAAAAGCAAAAAAGCATAAGAAAAAGCATCATTGATGTTCAGCGTTATCTAAGATTTCTTTCTGCACGACCACGATCCACGGCGGCTCCAAGATTTTTTCCGAGCCGTTCCGCAGAAAGAATTCAGTCTAAAGAAGTGTCAGAGAGGCAATGATTTTGCTTTGATGTCAACTCATCTTTTTTCTTTTTTCCGCGATCAGTCCAGGATTTTCACTCCCTAAAACGTTCCCTTCACTATTAACAGTACAAGATCGAAAAAGACGGCTTATAAGGCCATTTCGGATAAAAATACTTGATCTGTGAAATATGAATCTGCAGTCTAGAAATATCATAGATTTTCACCAAAACCCGGCCTGGAGCAGCAAATGGAATACGAAGAACACATACAGCCTAAAACAAGAGAAGCCAGACTTCGGGACAAAAAAAGGATAGCAGTATGCGGGGGTTCTCTGGGCAGAGAACAGCGGTCTTTGGTTCGGGGTCAGCTGGTGGATATCGGTGTTCCAAACATTGCGGAAGCAGCGGATCTTTGGGATTTTTTAACCGGCTTTTTTAAGGGTGAAGAAAATGATGTAACTCCTTTCAAGGATTTGGGGCTGGCTCCTGTCAGAAAGCCGATCCTTTCCATTGAGCTTTTTAACGAGAAAGACAAGAAGGTCTTTGAATCGGAAAATTTCAACGGAAACGAAGATGGTTTCTTTTCCTATGAAATTAGAAAAAAGCTAAGACCGGGGAAATACACATTCCATGTCATTTTTCGGGGAATCGACAGCTACAGGCAGTACACTCAGGATATCGCCTATATGAATCTCAGAGACAAGAGTGATATCACAAAGTCCACTATCGTAGGAATCGGTCAGATGAGGGTTCTTCCCGAAAGCTACAACGATTTTATCACAACCTCGGATATTGATCAGACCTACTTGGCCACAGAACTGGGATCCAAAAAAGGAATGCTCTCCACTCTGTTTGAAACACCCAATGAGAAATTTTTTCTTCCGGGAATGCCTGAACTTTACTGGACACTGAGAAGGGACACCGAAGACACTCCACTTTGTTTTATTTCAGCAAGCCCTCATTTTTTCAGAAGAAGTCTGCTTTCCACATTCAAGCATCATGGAGTTCAGACAGAATCTTTACACCTGAAATATCTGGCAGGAACAGTGAAGGGTGTCGTGGACAAGGTAGTGGCTTCGATCACAAGGCCTGATCAGATTCTGAAGGAAGGCATCCAGCCTGCAGTGGAAAGAGTAAAAAAATTCTTTCACTCTTCCTATCTCAGTCTTTTTGATCAGATGTCCTACAAGCTGACAATCCTTCTTGAGGACAGAATCTATCAGCCGTCCAAAGCAAAGGAAATCCTTCTCGGAGATAATACGGAAAGTGATTATTTTATATTTACATTATATCAATTGATATTAATGGGGGAAATTGAAGGAAAAAGGCTTGAGGACTATCTGTACCGTCTGAATTTTCTGGGAAGAGATGCTGTAACGAGGGATCAGGCAAAAAGAATCCGTTCTCTTGCAGAAGAAAATATCTCCATTCACGGAAACCGCAATCCGGTAAGGGCCGTCCTGATCAATCTTACCCATATTGGTCCGCGCGAAGACAGAATGAAGCAGTCCGTTCTGGATGCACTTCCTCCGGGAGTCAATCTGGACAGAATAAAGAAATTTGTATGGTATCATCCGACCCAGGGTGCTCTGGGATTCTCCACTATACTTCATTCAATGGGGATACTGACTTTTGATTCAGTACTTGATGTAATGAAAGGAATGATCGGCAAGTACCATAACGGAAGAGTTGTGGATGAGGAGTATCTGAGAAACCTTTCCGAGAACCTTCTTGTGCCGGACAATGCAAAACAGAGCAGAGAGCTAGTGACAGGAATTCTTCTTCAGTGCCTGGAGGAAATCAGAACGGGAAAACCGTCTTTGAGAAATGCACCTAAGATTTTTGTGATTGATGAACCAGTTATAAAAGAGGAAGAACCGGATGATGGGTCAATTACGTCCGAGAAACCTGTAGTGGATAATCTCTGACCCGTTCAGCCGAATATATATCTCATATCCGCTCTGGAGCTGTTCGTCAAACTTCTTCAGAGTGTCCAGTGCATCTTTTTCGTTCTGAAAGCGCAAATAAAAAGGATACTGTCTGGATTTATAGCTGTAAGGAAATCTGTCCGATACCATTAAAGTCAGCCTGAACTCTTCACGTCTCGCTTCGATAATAAGATGACTTACATTCTTTCGGTGGATGATTCTTTCAAACAGACTTAAATCCCAGGGATTGATTTCATCTGACTGGGGTGTGACCGAAGAAGAAATCAGTAAAATGAAAAGGCTCAGCAAAAAAATGAATCTCACTGCTGACCTCCTCTCTGCTGAATGATCTCCTCCACCCTCAGCACAATCTCATCTGTCCTATGCAGAATCTTGCTGTCATATGGGTTTGTCCTGTAGGTAAGCCCGGGCCGAGATACTGCTGTCTCAGAAGCAAATTTCCTGAATTTCTCCCGATCAACCTGTCCATCTCTTAAAAAATTTGCAGTGTCGGAATCATCCAGCTCAATAATCACATCATACCAGGCAATATGAGTGATCAGAAGATACATATAATACCTTTTTTTTTCAGAATCAAAAAAAAGTTTGTCGTATTCCAAATCCAGAACCAGTGACAAGGCCATTGTCTTATGTTTTCTTGACTAATCTGTCCGTCAAGAAAAGAACAAATTCCAGTTCTGTCCAATCTCGTGAGGCGTTTTTTTGCAGATATGCTCTATACCGCTGTATAAACTGAAAAATTCTCCTCTTGAAGGACTGCCTCCATTCTCTTACTAACCTTATTGTATCCGTCATCTGCATTTTTTACGGAACAAAACTGAAATTCACCAGTTTGGGAGTCCGTGATGAATCAATTTCGCGATCGGTTCTCTCACTCTGATACCTGCCAATGTAAATTACTTACCTTTTTAAACTGATTTCTGATAAGCATAGAGCATTAAGATATAATGCCCATTATCGCTTTGCAGTTGAAAAGGAGGACAATTCAGATCAAAATAGATGGTCTGCCGCGCAATGAAAAAACGCCTTTAGACTGAATGCAGAAACGCGCATTGTCTATGCTGAAGATCAAAAACCTTTTGCAATTTCCGTGTCTGAATCAGGAAATCTGAACTGCACTTCAAAATCATCAGCAGTTCGGTTATACTGATTACCAAAAGTAATTGCGCTTTTTACATTCGAAAACCTTGATCTTGCCGGCTCACTAAAGTAGAAATACGCAAAGACTTTTGAATATGAGTATATATATGAAAATTAAAGGTATTCCAGTACAAGATGATTGAAAAAACAGTCTAATATTCAGTTCAATTTTTCGAGGTACTATGAAAAATTTATTCTTAATTTCTATTTTCTCACTGCTTCTTTTTAACTGTGCGAGCTCAGAAACTCCGGCCCCCGACTCGTCAGCAGAACCCAGGAAAGAAGCTATCATCATTACTGAAAGAAATGAATATGAGGTACAATCTTCAGAAAGAGAAAAATACAATGAACAGATTTCCTGCCACGAAAAAGACTGCTCCGTATTGAGTTACGAAAACTTTTCGGAACTGGAAGAAAAGATTGCTGAAAAAATGGAAGAGAACGCAGGCAAGTTTCTCATACGTGTAAATACATATTCCAGGAAAAAATTAAGCGATCCTGAGCTGGAAAATGTGCTGGTATATTTGAGAGAGATTACAAAAAGGGAAGGAAAAGTTTCCATTGAACCGTATTACAAGGCAGAAAGATCTGCATCCAGTCTTGGTTTTTCCTTCGTAAAGGATTCCGTGCTTGTGACTTACAATATTTATTCCCGAATCAGAGATTCCATTAAGTACAGACATACCAAAAATTATCACGCCAAAGTCATTCTCAATCCTAAACATCATAACGTAATGCTGATTTATTTCGTTCACAGACAGTTTGGAGATGTATGTTCCAGTGTGTTCTCAAACTGCAGAGAAGTGGAGTATGTCGATGACGATACATTTGATATGAGCCTTTCTACTGCACTTAAAGAATCTGCCAAGGACAGAAAACCCGTGCAGGTCAGGTTCACTCAGTCTAAAGCCAAAATATTTGAAGCCAAACTCGACTGGGATCATCTGATGGCGATGAAGGATTCAGCCAGAATGTACAAATGGCTCGTGCTTTCAAAAAAGACTGAACAGAAGCCGATTAAACGAGACAGAATGCTCGGAATTGAAGTTGTGATTACGATTCTGGATTACTCGCTTACAGTCTACGATAAACTGAAGGAGTACAAAATGTATTCTCCTGTCTTCGAGGCAAATGCAGAAGTTGCCTACACCGGAACATCTCCGGAAGGAGATATAAAATCAGTAACTTTCACTTATGAATAATTTTTCTTCATTATCATAACAATTTTTTCCCTGAGCTGACTCGGATTAAAAGGTTTTGATATGTAGTCCTTAATTGAATACTTTTCAAGGGAATCCTTCACTTCATCAAGAGATTCTGCACTCATGGCTACAATGGGAACATTTGACCATAGATTGGATGAATTTCTTATGGAATGGATTGCTTCATATCCGTTCATAACCGGCATCTGAAGATCCATCAGAACAAGATCGAATTTTTCATTTGAAAGCAGTCCAATTACTTCTTTTCCATTCTGAGCTGCGGAAAATCGTATTCCCCATTTTTTCAAAAAGGAACCGACAATTGTCACATTCAATAAATTATCTTCGGCAAGAAGAAGCTTAATTCCGGAAAGTTCTGTTACCTGCATTGGCTTGATTTCTTCAACCTTATCCAGATTCTGCACCGATTTTTTCAATGTCAGATAAAAATAAAACCTTGATCCCTTGTTCAGTTCGCTCTCTACCTGAATTTTAGAGTGAAACAGTTCCAGAAGACTTTTTACAATGGAAAGTCCAAGACCAGTGCCCCCAAATTTTCTCGATGTGGAAATTTCTGCCTGAGAGTACGTTTCAAATATTGTATCCAGCTTGTCTGAAGGAATGCCTATGCCGTTATCGGATACCTCTGCAAACACTGTAACTGCATCATCTGTTTCAGAGGAAATATAAACTTTTGTCTTAACGTAACCGTTCTCGGTAAATTTGATGGAATTGCTCAGGAGATTCATAAAAATCTGAAACAGTCGGAGCGGATCGCCCATCATCTGTCTGGGCAGCTGAGGATCAACTTCAAGAACAAGTTCATTGTTTTTCTGCCTGGCTTTAACGTAGAGAGAATCAATAATATTTTTCAGGAGGAGTTCGAGATTGAACACAGTCTCTTCGAGAGTAAGCTTTCCAGATTCTATTTTATGAGAATCCAGAATATTGTTTACGAGCCCAATTAAATTGTCTGCAGTAAATTTCAGATTACTCACCATCTTCAGCTGCTCAGCTTTCAAATCTGAATCCAGCAGAAGCTCCGTAATTCCTAATATCGAATTCAGCGGATTCCTGATCTCGTGACTCATCATTGAAAGGATTTCTATTTTCTGCCTGGAAAGCCTCTGCGCCTTATCCTTCTGATCAATCAGCTGTTCTTCATTTCTTTTCTTATCAGTAATATCATTTCGAATCGAGATATATTTTATAGGTTTTTCATTCTCATCAAGAAGAGGAATAATGAATGAATCTACCCAGTAAAACTCTCCGTTTTTCTTTCGGTTGCGTATTTCACCTCTCCAGATAAACCCATTCGATATTGTATTCCATATCTCCTGAAAAAAATCCTTTGAATGAAAACCTGAATTGACTATATTGTGACTCTGACCGATCAGTTCATCTTCCGAATATCCTGTCACCTTGCAGAACTTGTCGTTCACTGCAGTGATTCTTCCGTTCAGATCGGATTCAGAAACAATGCTTGCACTGCATACTGCTGATTTAAATGCAGAAAGATAATGATTCATTTTCAGTGTTTTTTCATACAGACTGTTCATCAGAGCCAGATCAGAATGATTATAATTCTCAAAGCTGTTCAGGAACTGTTCCTGAATTTCGTCAGGCCAATTTCTTGATATCCAGTAAAGACTGAAGAGCAGAAAGGAAAACGAGATCAAAAGATTGATCTTAATGACAAAATCAGAGACAAGTAAATATTGGAAAACTGACTGTCTTGAACTGAGAAAGCTGAACAGCGCATAATAAAGAACTGAAACTGCCGAGATCAGAATACTTGTGCTGTAATCTTTCCTGGGAAATATCAAAAATGAAAAAACCATGATTGCAGCAAAATATATAAAGACTGTCGGTTCCTGACTGCAGTAAAATCCTTCATAACATAAAACCAGATTGAGCAGAGTGAAAAACAGTATTCTGGAATAAATATTTTCCTTGATGGAAGCCAGAAAAAAGACATAAAGAGGAAGTATCAGGGCAGCTGCAGTCAGAAGAACAGACTGGAAACTGTACACGAGGCGAATCCGAAAAAATTCCGGGATATAAAAGATCATTAGAGATATAGAAGAGAATTTAATTAAAGAAAGAGCCTTTTCTGCAAAAGAATCCAGTGAAAAATTCGGGCAGTTTTCTGCGGTTAAGTTCAATGAAGAGCTCTCTTTTAGATTTAATTACGCCAATTCAATAATAAAATAAATTTTATGCAAGAAAAAATTAATTCACTGTAAAAATATTCCGGACTGTGCTTGGTTCCAGCTCTTCATTACGGCGATCGATGAATGAAATATTCAATGGAGACTTAATCTCATCAGTTTTTACTGTCTGTAAAACTGCCCTTTTAGAAATTTTACAAATAATTTTTCGTCTTAATAATATTTTATATATAGTATATTTTTACGTATGCTCAGGCGGACAAAGCTTTTCGGTTTTGACTGATTTGATAATTCAGATATATGTTCAATGCCGTGACGGAATCGGATTGCGCTTCTAGCAGACTTGACTGAAGGAAGAATGTTCAGGATAGCCTCTGTTCAGAAACCTGACATCAGGCATTCTAAGTTTATTATGCAGATTTCGAATTGCATTCTGAGACGGCAATGAAGGTGAGTCAAAATACTGGACGGGTGAAACCTTTCGGTCTTTGGAAAACTTCAAATTCTGCAGAAACAGCTGTAAAATACCGTGTTCATTCAATATAAATGAGTGGAAACCCTGTCCGACGCAAGCACTGGGCTTATAGAAAGGCTGAAGAATTAAGCGACGTTTATCGGAAAAAGGACTGCAAATTATTTCTAAAAATTTATTGCGAAGGCCTTCGATCAATAAATTACTGTCAAGACAGACAAATTTCAGAGGAGATAAAAAATGAATTTATTAAAGAAAATCGGCATAGCGGCTGCTGTCATAATAGCGATTCCGCTCATTGCTGCGATATTTGTAAAGAAGGAATATACTGTTCTCAGAGAGATTACAATAAACAGATCAAAGACGGATGTTTTCTCCTACATCAAACTTCTGAAAAATCAGGAGAACTACAGCAGATGGGCTCAGATGGATCCGAAAATGAAAAAAACATATCAGGGAACGGACGGCACTGCAGGTTTTATATCCGGATGGGAAAGTACAAATAAAGATGTAGGCAAAGGCGAACAGGAAATAAAGAAGATTACTGAAGGCGAAAGAATAGATTATGAACTGCGGTTCATTGAACCTTTTCAAGGAACGGAACAGGCCTTTATGGCTGTAGAGACAGTTTCTGATGAGCAGACAAAAGTCAAGTGGGGATTCAATGGTCATATGGCATACCCGATGAATCTAATGATGCTCTTTATGAATTTTGAAGAAATGATAGGAAAGGACTTTGATATTGGACTGAACGGACTCAAGCAGATTCTGGAAAAAAAATCGGATGAAAAATGATCTGAGGATTGAATAAGGATACTGTTTACAGGTCAGGATGCGGTATTGTAAAAAACGACGACTAATTCCTGTGCATCATATCAGTATTTGACAAATGAACACTAAGACAGATAAGCAGAGAATTTCGAATTTTGCTTATCTGTATCAGTCTGATACCTAAAGCTGACCGATGTTCCGAGACTCTCGTAAACTTTCCCAAAAGAGTCGCTGATTTTGGGGATACTCATATTCAGTACAGATAAAATTCAGAAACAGGATAATCAGTACTATTATAGTAAAAATAAAACCATTTATAAAATGCAGGTTCAAGGAAACATTCCTTTCATCATAAAAGTCTCGCAAGCTTCCCCAAATGGTTCCGCTTGCACTTTTAGGAACAGGAAAATCCGCATCACCCCCGATCAACAAAACCTATCCGACAGAGGAAACCATTGTTCTAAATGTCGGTCAGCAGCTGACTCTCTCCCCTTCTCTGCACGTAGAGGGCTCCACTTACACAATCAGCCCTCAGCTTCCGGAAGGTCTCAGCCTCGATCCAAAAACAGGGATCATCAGCGGTGCACCCACAGCTTCTTTTCCGGCCACAGTGTTCACAATCACCCAGACAAAACCGGACGGCACAAAGACCAGCTGGAAAGTCACCATCGGCGTAAATGGAAATGGGCCGACCGATGCAACTGCACCGACATTCAGTATTGAGTCCGGCAAAGCATATCCTGTTCCACAGATTCTGACACTGCAGTCCAGCCCCGGTGCAAAGATTTATTATACAACTGACGGCTCAGAACCGAATGAAAACTCAACACTTTATACTGATAAAATATTCCCTGTCAGGGATTTCGCAGGAAAAAGAATCAAAGCAATTGCGATCAATGGAGCATCCAGAAGTATTGTATCTTCTGCCGTTTACTATTATCCAATTCTGAAAACAGGTCAGACTGACTGCTGGATAGATGGAATATTGACAACGGTGGATTGCACCGGAAGCGGACAGGATGGCGAATTCCAGAAAGGAATGGACAGGAGTTATACTGATAATGGAGATGGAACAATTTCAGACAATGTGACTGGGCTTACCTGGCATAAATGTGTTTCTGGAACTTTCGGTCAGGATTGCAGTTCTGGAACAGCAACAAAGTATTCTTTTGAGAATGCAGAAAGATTCTGCTCCGAATCCACTGTAGGTGGACGAAAGTGGAAATTACCTACAATGGCCGAATTGTCTGGTCTGGTTATATATAAGACTAGACCATTTAATTCTAATTTTTTAATAGAAACAGTGGCCTGGGATACTGGCTATTTCCCAAATGATACTGAGCATTCATTTTTGGGCACGTCTGAAAGAAAGCAAGATAGCTATGGAAATATAATGTGGGGAAAAGTTAAATTCTTAATTATTCATATTCAATGGTTTTTTGAGTATGACCCTGAAGCGTTTATAAGATGCGTTGAGCAAAATTCTTATTCCATTCAGAAATCTTTCACTGACAATGGAGATGGTACGATTAAAGACAATGCCACAAATCTGACTTGGCAAAAATGTGTATATGGGCAGTCTTTGGATCAGAGCTGTACTGGCCAAGTCCAAAGCGTTCTTTGGTCGGATGCAATTGATTATTGTAAAAATTTAGAACTGGCTGGAAGACAGTGGAGACTTCCCAATAAAAATGAACTGTTGAGTCTTTTTGATTACAGACAACAACAGCCAGCTGTCCCACCCCCATTCTCTGATTTTGGAAGTATGAGTAATTATAGTACCAACTACGGAATAAACATTGCTGATGTTTGGTCATCTACAACTTATGCGACAATATCTCAGTATGCTTATCCAGTCGATTTTTATTATGGAGGAACAGGAAGGGCTTGGCAGCATGGCTATGGAAAGGGCGGGGCAGCGTATTTCCCTTCCGCCAAATGCGTATCCGACCCTTGACCCACTGAACAGAACAGCATTTTGGAATTGGATTCCGCTGTTTCAAAATGGGAACAGTTGGAGAAGGGGATACTTTCCTTTTCCAGAATGCTGAAGTGCTTCAAATGAATAAATTCGTTGGGAAAATTCAGGATGAAAATCTTTAATTTTGCCAACAATTCTATTTTTAATTATGACTGTATTGAATTGAGCTCATCTGCCCCCGCTTAATACCTTGACAATTCTGTCTATGAAAGGCTTAATTGTCTTATGACTGAGTCCAAAAATAAAACGTATGCAGATCAGAAATTCAGCATAGCATACCAAGAAATGAATTTCGAGATTGACAGAGTAACTGGAAAGAAGTTTCATTTATGGAATAAATTTACTATGTGGATTTATTCAGTTATATTTGGCGATAAGTATCACTTAAAATCCAAACAGACTGAATATGAAAAACTAGAATCCGTCTCAGCATTCGAGGAGATTAAGGAAATCTTTGAACCGGAAAAAGAAGACTCAATGACAGAAGAAGAAATTTTTTCTCATTCCAGAAGGAAATTCAGAAAATGAATTCAGACTCAATCATCAACCCTAGAAAGGAAGGATATCTGATCTTTGCATTTTCTAACCTTAGGGAAATCGCTTTTTCAGAGCTTCTGCAGGATCACGATAAAATCTGCTTTGATTTTACTTTGGATTTTTATCTGGACAGGCTGCAGGGATTTCTTTTCACAAAAGACTTATCCATACACAGAGCAGAACGTCTGAGAAAAATAGCAAGACAGTATATGAAGTATGAAATTCTGTATTCGGAATCTTCTGCTGAGCAGATTCTGTCTGCACTGGATGTGTCAAAATATCATTATATCTTAATTGCAAAAACAGATCATCTTGTGCAGGCATACAGTCAAATTCAGTTTAAATTCCGAAACACCGCAAAAGATGGAACCTATATCCGCACCCGCGATATTCCCAAGATTCTGAAGATTTACAGAACCAATTTCGCTGTGATGGAAATCGGAAAACTGCGGGCTGCTTAGATCAGTTTATGGATGCACCGAACTGACTGCCTGTGCTTTGTCCGGCAATAGTTTTTGAACTGGATGAGTTCGATGTTGCAGTGAATCCTGCTGAACTTCCTTGGAAGATATACATTTGACCGGGACCTGCCACTGCAGTGATTATCAGTTCTGGAAATCCATCATTGTTTAGATCTTTTACTTTTACAGATGATCCTAAATTTAAGCTGGCTGAATCTCCGGCAATTCGCAAATTACTCTTTGCTGTGGCTCCGCCGCTACCATTGCAAATTACCGTACTGGCACAGCCATTGAAAATGTATACTGCACCACTGTCAGCAAGACTGTTTAAATCAGCTCTGTCGCTGCTTATAATCAAATCATTGATTCCATCTCCATTTATATCTCTTCCTAAAAGGAAACTGCCAAATCTGTATTGGCTGCTGTCTCCATCTAAAGTTACCGAAGCAGTGCTGTTGAAGGTTGTACCGTTGGCCAAATAAACAGCCACCTTTCCTTGACTTGCCCCGGAGGTTGCAGATGGATCGCCTAGAATTAAATCCTGTTTCCCATCACCGTTTAAATCAGCTAGGCTCACATTTTGACTTGCCAAAAGACCCGTGAATGACGTACTCGCTGCCCCTAAACCATTCACGGAACCAAATCGAATGTATACAGTTGAATCAATGCTGTTTGACATCACTAAATCTGGAAACCCATCTCCGTTAATATCACCTGCAGACATACTGACTCCTTCATTTGTTGTCGATCCATCCACTATAGAAATACTTTGTGTTGTAGAGAGGCCATTTGATGATCCGTAATAAACATAGACAATTCCGGGATTTACAGCACCATCACTGATTGCCAGATCCAAATATCCGTCACTGTTGAAATCAGCCGCTGCAATAGTGTAACAAAATTGAGTAGCAGAACCGCTGGGAGGAGAAAAGGTAAGTGACGGTGTGCTGGATAAGCCAGTTGCCGACCCATAATATATGTCACCTCGATTATTGCTGCTGGTGTAAACACTAGAGCATACCAGTAAATCTCCATACCCATCATTATTAAAATCAGCCATCAATACATTCTTCCCGAAGGCAGCAGATGCATAACCATTGAAAATCTTTCCAGCATTTGCAGCAGAACTGTCAGTTACACCATTTGCTGAGCCACTGAAAACGTAAACTCTTCCCTGATTACTATTATAGCCATACGCCCCGACAGCAATATCATTGTAACCATCTCCATTTACATCAGAGTTCAGTCCTTTTGTAAGTGTGCTTAGGGATGCTGTGCCGACGTTCCCGCTGGTGTCTGTGACCTTGATATTGATGGTATTTGTATTTCCGCCTGTCCAGCCGGTTGTGGGAAGTTTGTACGTCCATGACGTTGTACCTGTCGCTGTCTGATAAGAACCGGAGTTGAGCTGGATTTCCACCTTGGAGACTGCGACATTGTCTGCGGATGTTCCCATCAGTATTCCTGTCTCCACTGTACCCTTTGTTTTGAGGTTGGTGACTGTGACTGTGGGGGCTGTCTTATCAGAACTCGCGGAACTGCCTAAGGAAATTAATCCAGAGGATACTCCAAATAGAAAGATTCCTGGAAGTCCGCCCTGCTTGAGGTCAAAGCCGGATTTTTTGGTTTGAAGACAGTTGAAAAACACGCTTAAAAGAACGAATAGAATCCAAGATTTCATACTATAAGTAACACAAACAGAATACGGCTTTTTCAGAAAACAGAAAAATTTTGACTTTTGCACCGCTTCAGTCTGCAGAAAAACTTTCAGAAGGCAGGATATGAAAAAATTTATTTCTCTGCAAATACCTCACCGTTTTCCCATTCAGGAGGTGTTCCATATTTTTGATAGTATTCCGCCCTTTTCAGATAAAATTCTGCAGCAGAATCGTCCGGATTTTCAGATAGGACTTTACGGAACAGTTCAATGCTTGCTCCGAATGCTTTCTGTTTGTACAGAAGATTTGCTGTTTCAAAGTCTTTTTTTGTATCCAGGAATTTTTCAATCTGCTGCGGAGGAAATCCGTCCAGAATTTCAATCACAAAAATGCTGTCTGTCTTTCCTTTGACTCTTACATTGTCCAGAAGACGAAACTGGTAATTCAAAGGTTCTTCGAGAGCATCAAACGTATTTTCACTGATGAGGATACCGCTCCCGTAGTGTTTTGTCAGACCTTCAATCCTGGAAGCCAGATTGACGGCATCGGAAATCACAGTCCCTTCCATCCTTTCCCTGTGTCCGATTGTGCCCAGAATCAGATTTCCTGTGTGCAGTCCTATTCCCACTTTGATTTTGGAAAAACCGGACTGTTCCCTGTGTCTGTTGTAATCTGCAATTTCCTTCTGGATGGAAATGGATGCCTGGAGCGCATCGTCTGCATTTCCGGGGAATAACCCCATCATTGCATCTCCGATGTATTTGTCTATGAAACCGTTATGGTTTTTGATATGAGGTACAATTCTTTTTAAGTACGCATTCAGGAACTGGAAATTTTCCTTAGGTGAAAGTCTTTCGGAAAGCGAAGTAAAAGAACGTATGTCGCTGAAAAGGACGGTCATTTCCTTTTGTACCTGATCTCCGAGCTCAATGTCCAGAATGGATTTTTTATCCAGAAGATTCAGGAATTCAGAAGGAACAAACCTGCTGTACGCCTGGTTTGTGAGAGACAGAGACTCTGAAAGACTGATTGCCATCTTATAGTCTTTAGTGAATATTTTTGCAAGCATGATCGCCTGCATGAACAGCATTACTGCAAGTCCTCCCTTAGTCATCCGAGGAGTATGAAGTATGGATCTGGCTGCGAGGGTATCATTGATGGAACACAAAAACAGAATAAAAAAACCGGAGAGCAGAATCAGTGAACCCTCCTTCCCCTGAAGGGCGTATTTAATAAGATAATATATGATTGTCGATCCGATAAGAACCCTGGATAAGTCCAGCACAAGAAGGAACTCTGTAAAAAACTTAGGTTCAGTGAAAGGAAGCATCAGTGTATAACAGGTATTCACAGCAATCGAAATCCATGATATGACAGAAAGAAAAGACTTCTGTTTCTGAGGATACAATGATATAAAAAAAAGTATGAAAAAACTGGACATACAGGAAATCCAAGTAAACTCAAGACGGTAACTGTTTTCCCAGCTGAAAAGATCTGGAAATACATTGTATACCACTCTTTCCCCTGTGGAACTGGTATACATCATTACAGACAGACAGAACAGTCCGAAAAACAGCGGAGCCAGGTTTCTTCTTCTGAAATAGAAAATTGCAAAATGGTATACTGCTATCATCAGGAATCCGCCGAAAAGGTAGGACTCCATAATCAGCACTCTCTGTTTTTCATAAAAAATCCTGTCTTCCGGACCGAACAGGATCTCGTATCTGAGGCCGCCTACTCTGTGATGAAAATTGGAAACGTGAAAAATAATATCCACTGATTCAGAATCTGATTCAAATACAACAGTGTCTGTCTGAAGCACAGGAACGGATGTTTCCGGGCTGGTCCCGGTTTTTCCCCATTCCTTAATGAATTTATCATTAATATAAAGTTTCCAGCTGTGTGCCTGATCCTGAATTTTCAGTGCAAGTTTTCTGTGCTCGGAACTCGGGAGGAGAATCCTTGCCCTGTACGTTGCATAACCGTAACCCCCGATTTTACTTCCGCTGACAGTATTTCCGTTCCAGACGGAGGGGGAATCAAAATAGATCGGAGTGATCTGATTTGGAAAACTGGACGGTTCCAAAAACTGCTTCCAGTAAAATTCCCATTCTCCTCTCAGCTGAACAATCCCGTCCGTTTTCAGATCCCAGGCGGATTCATTTCTCAAATCCAGAATTCCTTTTACAAGCCTAGGCTGGGTTCTGCTTCCGGCACAGAAGGAAAGGATCAGAAGCGCAGTCAGTATAAAATACAGTGCTGTCTTTGCCCTTATTTTTTCCGATTTTATAATCGAAAAAATTTGATTCGTTCCGTCTGTCGGTTTTTTCATAATAGGATTGGAAATCAGACAGGTTATTTTGTAAATAAGTTTCTTATTGAAATCGTGGCAATTTTTTCCGTATATTCACAGTACGGAAAGGCAGGTTCTTCAGGAACACTGAACGGACTCTGTCAAATTTCCTTACATTAAAAAAAGCAGAAATGAGACTCTTGATGCAGAATCATCCTTTCGAAAGACCTGATGGATCTCACCAAATGCAGAAATGATAATATATTTTAATATCTGTAATTCTATTTAAATATGCAATATGAGTGTTCGGATGGGAATCAGCAGACTGACTTACTCATCTTATGCGAATACGATATGCTGTTCAGATGCAGTAATTTTCAGGAAGCATCAGGAAAATTCAGCAGTTTCCGCGCTTGCAGCAGCTTCCATACTTGCGGCAGCTCCCATACTTGCGGCAGCTCCCATACTTGCGGCAGCTCCCATACTTGCGGCAGCTTCCATGCTTGCGGCAGCTTCCATGCTTGCGGCAGCTTCCATGC
>DAORDI010000042.1:0-4576 GCA_035345895.1 Leptospiraceae bacterium | reverse complement strand
CGGCAGCTTCCATGCTTGCGGCAGCTTCCATGCTTGCGGCAGCTTCCATGCTTGCAACAGCTCCCATGCTTGCGGCAGCTCCCATAATTTAAGTCCCTGAAGCAGGTGTAAGATGAGTGACTTATTCTGCGATTGAGTCAGAATATTACTTATGCGAAAACGCTGAAAAGCAGTTTTTTTGAAAAATGAAATAAAATAAAGTTTTCAATTATAATGATTGCATAGGTTTTGAAATATATTATGAGAAAAGAGCGTTCAAAAAATAAAGATTCTGAATATTTTTATGATGAAGATTTTCCGCATACTGAAGATTCACTCCTGGAAAGCGGGGACAACAGTGAAGTCGAATGGATAAGGGCAGAAGAGCTGTTTGAAGACGGGGAACTGTTCGGTGAAATATCACCGGATGACATAAGCCAAGGTTCTATAGGAAACTGCTGGATGATCAGTTCATTTGCCGCCTTGGCCGAGTTTCCTGATTTAGTGCAGAGCCTGTTTATTACTCAGGAGATTCCGGACGACGGCAGATATGAACTTCAGATCTTTGATCTGAGAACAAATGAATGGGTGACTGTGGAAATTGATTCTTATATTCCCTGTCTGGATAAAACCCCGATCTACTGTACTTCGAATAAAAACAAACTTTGGCCTATGCTCCTTGAAAAGGCTGCTGCAAAGTTTTGCGGTACATATAGAAATTTCGGAGCTTACATTTCCGGGCTTGTCTTTCCTCATCTGACAGGAATGCGCACCGATGTTTTTTCAAGGGAAGATGTTGAAGTTACTGATAAATGGCAGCGCTGCGTTCATAAGTTCGATATCGAAAATGGAATAAACAATATGGATGGAACTGATGAGAAGTACAGTCTGGAGGAATTATTCGACCTTCTTGTCGAACACAATGAAAACGAAGATATTATGACTTGTTCATCCTATCTTTACAAGATTGAAAACGATGCAAGAGGAATTGTCGGTTCACATGTTTATTCACTGATAGAAGCAGCCAAAGCGGAAGATGTTATGCTGCTGAAATTACGCAATCCATGGGGATATGGAGAATGGGAAGGAGACTGGTGTGACAGTTCAGAACTTTGGGAAGAATATCCGGAAGTGAAAGAGGCTCTTGGATTTGAACCGGCCGATGACGGATCCTTCTGGATTTCTCTGGAAGATTTTTCAAAACGTTTTGATGATATAATCATCTGCAGCAGAGGTGAGGAAATTGAAGATTCCAGTGAATACTTAGGCGATGAGTCTTAATGGAATATTAATGATCGGATTTGAAATCAATAGACAGGAATTTACCTGCTTCAGACCCCGCACTCTATTGCTGGCCTGATGAAGACAGGTATTCTGAAATGTTACTTATCAGCTTTCTTCTGCAGCTGATGCAATGCGTCCAAAGGTTCCTGCTGCTGCAGGTTTTTAGGAAGTTTCTCAAAGAAGGGATTATTGATAAACTGAAATTCTGTCAGATTCGACAGGTTCATCAGCGGTGTGATATCCTCTATCTGGTTTTCGCTCACAAGCAGGGCCTGCAAGTGTACAAAATCTTTCAAAATAGAAATATCCTTGATTTGGTTGCGTTCCAGATTCAGGGTAGTCAGACCAGTCAGACCGGCCAAAAACGAAATACTCGTAAGATGACTGAATCCCAGATTCAGCTCTGTCAATGCAGGCAAAGTATGCAGGAAGGAATAATCAGAAATTTTATTAAAACTGAGATCCAGTTCCGTCAAAGCCTTCAAAGAAGAAACGGGAGCGTAATTCGAAATAAGATTGCGGCTCAGATCCAACCCTGTGATCTTGAGCAAGTTTTCCAATACCGAAATATCCTGAACCGAATTGTAACCCACGTACAAGGTTTTCAGATTCGTCAAATCCCTCAAAGGGGAGATGTCAGTGATTTCATTTGAATTGAGGAGCAGATATTCCAGATGAGTCAAACCCCGCAAGGAAGAAATATCCGCAATTTGATTGGAATTCAGATCGAGAGATTTAAGCCCTTTCAACTCCCCCAAAACGGATATATCCTTGATTTGGCATTCTACAATGTACAATTCCTCCAGACTTTTCAATTCAGACAAAGCTGAAATATCCTGGAGCGGGTTTTCGCTCAAGTCCAGACAGAGTAAAGAAGGCAGATCCTGCAGCCCTGCCAGGTCCGATATCTGGTTGCAGGAAAGATCCAGATCAGTCAAAGCCCGTGCACCCTGCAAGCCTAAGATATCCTTGATTTCAAACGGGTTGAAGTGATCGCCTGCCAAAATCAGCTGTTTGAGTCGAGGCGGATAGGCGGGCAGGAATGCAAGTCGATTTGGTTTTCCCTTGTTGGGGAAAAAGTCTTCTTCCTCATCTTCGAAATCTTCCTGTGCATTGGAAAAAATAAGCGTTTCGACCCAGTCAAATGTTTTGAGTTTTTCGAGTTCCGGTTCATTGCCTCGAAGATCAAGATTGCCTAAATCAAGTTCAGGCTGTCGGGTTTTATTACTGAATTCAAGGGCTTCGCGCAGATTAGTGAACATAAAATGGTAGAGACAAGGTTCTTCTTGAATTTAAAATCAGTCAATGATTTTGTGAAGTTTTCCTGCGGTAAATTTTTTTTTGGATCTGTCCCGTTTCAGAGTTGACCGAAATTCATTGATATGACTCACTGTAAAATTTACAGGGGCCATAATATATGTCAACAACAAACAGCAAACTCATTCAGCATATCAATGCTAAAAATATTTCTGCTACGGCAAAGAACAGTCAAGCCGCAGCTGAGGCAGCCAAGGTCAGTGCTGAAGCTTCTCTTCTAAACGCAGAGGCAACTTTTCAGGTATTGCGGGAAAATCTGAAGCAGACAGACCTGCTCAAAAAAAATCTATACGTAGCAATTGAAAATAATGATGCCTTGAAAGAAATAAATGTTCAGCTGGAGGAAATCGGAAAAGGTATTGGAAAATTTGGGCAGGCCATAAAGGAGCAGACGAAACTGCATAAGGAACATTATGACGAGCTGAAGAAGGAAAAAGCTCTGAAAGAAGTGTTATACAATATTAAAAAATATTTTAAATCATTGGAAACTGTCAATGATATGGCCGCAAGAGCATACGGAGCCAAGACGCTTCTTAATTTTTTGAATGCAGGAGATTTGAAGACAAAAGATCTGTCAGACATAAAAGATAAGGAGTTTTATGATGAGCAGCTTGAATCTGCTGAAAATTCACTGAAGAATCTAAGTGCGGAAGTCAGGAAAGAATTGGAAGACTTTGAAAAGCTGTATTCGAGCTACTATGGCCTGAAAGAAGCTGATCTCAGAAAGGAATTCCCGAAATATCAGAAACTGAATGAATACTATGAGGCAGACTATACAAAGATTGAGGATGACAGACCTCAGCCCCCGATGGAAATAAAACGACTTGATTCCGTTGACTGGAATGCCATAGAGGGTTCTTTAGAGAATCAGAAGTTTGCAAAGGTCACGGGGTATGCGACAGTTGGGCTTTTTATTCTGATGGTCAGTTTCTGCCGAGAAAAGTCATCACAGGAAATTATGGCCGGAATTACCTCTATCCCTCTGTGGGCTTGGATATACTTCAGGTACAAAATTTCAACTTTCAAAACAGATAATCTTTCCCAATATCAGAAAAGCGATTATAAGCATCTTGTCAAAATGAGAGAAGAATACAATCAGCGGTTGCAGCGCTATGAAGCTCAGGCTTCCGAAAAAAAAAGTGAATTGAATTCAGAAGTAGGAACTTTGAACAAAAAGATGGAACTCGAAAATGATACAATAGTCAAATACAATAAGTCTATTGATGAAGAACTTGCTGATGCTGAGCAAAACCGTCGGAAAATCCTGGAAACGATGAAATCTGATATAAATTCCTATTTAGACAGTCATCCGAAGATTCAGGAATTTTTACCTAAGGTATGAGGAGAAAGCGATGAGACCAATTTTTACAGTTCATGCCGGAGAGTATTTAGTGGGTTCGCACTTTGAAAAGAATTACAGAAACATTAATGTCTGGGTTCCTTCAAAAGATACAGGGACAGATATTCTTCTGTCCAGTAACGACAACAGAAAGACGGTGTCAATTCAGGTAAAATATTCAAAAGATTTTTTAATTACACATTTAGGAAGCCATTTTCAGAAGCAGCTGAAGTCTTTTGGATGGTGGACATTGAAGCAAAGCAAAATAAGGGCTTCAAAAAGTGATTATTGGGTATTTGCACTTCACAGTTTCAATGGAAAGAACATTGAGTATGTTATTATTAAACCTGCTGACCTTCTTGCCAGGCTTAAGAAACTGCACGGAAATTCTGATACAATTCAAATGTATCTTTGGATTACTAAAGGTAAAAAATGTTGGGAAACGAGAGGCTTAAATAAGCCAGAACAGGAAGCAATAGCCAAAGATACATACAGTAATGCTGAAAGAGATTTTACTCAATATTTGAATGACTGGGATTCAATTACAAAAAATCTTTAAGTACGGCAACCATCATCTTTCTTTATGAACTTCGGTCAACAAGAGCGCGAGCCGCATCGAACTTTCACGGACAGATGTGAAAGTTCTCGCCCCGAGCC